>JACQIX010000022.1 GCA_016198275.1 Candidatus Daviesbacteria bacterium
CTGATAATCCTTTTCAAAATGCCGTATATTCTTATGGACACCGGAATCCCCAGGGACTGGCCTGGGATAAAGATGGAAATCTTTGGGCAACTGAACACGGAAGATCCGGTTCTCTTTCAGGTTTTGACGAACTTAATCTAATTGAAAAAGGAAAAAATTACGGCTGGCCTCTTATCCAGGGCGATGAAACAAGGGAAGGGATGGTTTCACCTGTTATACATTCAGGAGCAGATAAAACATGGGCTCCGGCAGGCGCAGCTTTTTTAAACGGAAAAATCTATTTTGGAGGTTTGAGGGGTGAGGCACTTTTTGAATATGATTTAGTACAAAAATCAATGAAAGAATATTTTAAAGGGCAGTTTGGGAGGATAAGAGCAGTTGCTGTAAAGAATGGATTTTTATATATTACTACCAGTAATACTGACGGCAGGGGTAATTTGCGGGCCGGGGATGATAAAATGATTAAGATAAATCCCGAATCTTTAAAATAGGATGAAAGCAAAGATTAAAGATAAAAAAGAGGTAGCTGAATCAACTTTAAAAGTAGTTTTTGATTTAATGGGGCAGAAAATAGATTTTAAGGCAGGGCAGTATATTTTTATCTCTATTCCCAATTCTCCTTATCCCGATGATAAAGGCAACAGAAGGCATTTTACTATCTCTTCTCCGCCGGAAGAAAAAGATATTGCTATTACTACCAGAATAAGGCCAAGCGGTTTTAAGAAATGGTTATCTGAAGCTCCAATCGGATCTGAAATTGATTTAGGAATGGTGACAGGAGAATTTATCCTGCCCAAAAGTTTTGATAAACACCTAATTTTTCTGGCAGGAGGAATAGGTGTTACGCCTTTTATGAGTATGCTGGGGCATATTAAAAATCAACAATTGCCTTTTAAAGTTGCTCTGATTTATTCCAACAGAAACAGGCAATCAACAGCATATTTTAAAGAATTAAATTCCTGGACCGGGCAAATACCTGATTTTAAGGTAATTATGACTATGACTGAGGATCCGGATTGGCCGGGAGAGAAAAGGAAAATAGATGCCGGATTTATTAAAGATTACCTGCCGGATCCAAATTTACAAACTTATTATTATATTTCCGGCCCCCCTGCTTTTGCAGAAGGGATGAAAAAAGTTTTAGAAGAAGTTGAAGTAAGTGGTTCGGATATTAAACTGGAAAGATTTACCGGATACTAAAAATCTTTTAAGATATTTCAAATATTTTGTGTTTTGATTTAGCCCCGGAAATCAACCGTACATTTGCTTTGCTGGTTTTGTAATAATTTGCTAAAGATTCAATTGTGGCTTTGTTGGCTTTTCCTTCCAGAGGTGGCTGGTTGACATAAATATGCAAGGAATCAAATAAGTCTTTTTCTATTCTTTCCTTTTTGGAGTTGGGATGAACGACCACTTGAATTTTCATTACATGACTTTTTCACTTTGCACTATACTAGGAAATAAGGTATAATTGTAAGCTTTCTGTAAGTATACAAAAAAAGGACAAACAATAAAAACATTCCCTTCTGTTTATCATACAAATGATTTATTTTCACTGGCCATACATCACGGGGAGATAGATACAAAAATTATCATGGAGCTATTTGCTTCTGTGGTAAACACAAAGCATCTTCCGGCAACTTATTCTTTGTTAAAACAACATATACCAACAATATTGTATTCCAAGTGTTTTAATGAAGAGAATTATCCTTTTTTCAAAGAAGTTAGAAAAACCGAGATAGGGCATCTTTTTGAGCATATCCTGCTTGAATATCTGTATCATTTAAAGCTTGCTTCAGGCATTGAAGACCCGATCCATAACGGTTTAACAAAATGGGATTGGGAAGAGGATGCTATGGGAATATTTCATATCTCCATTGACTCAGGTTACAAAGATCATCATTTGTTTAAAACAGCCCTGGAAAACTCTATTTGGCTCACGTTTAACATTCTAAATAGCAGAGCCTGAAGTTTTTTTGTTTCATTACATAAATAGGCGGTTTGTATACTTTCAGGCCGCCTATTTATGTAAAATCAGTAAATTACTTACATTTTTCCGCCCTGTTCTTCCTCTTCAGTACCATAGTCCATTTCGCCGCCGGTTTCACCCATTCCGCCTTCCTTTTTCGGTTCCCGGCCTGATGGTTTTCCTCCCTTCTCTCCTTTACTTATTTGTCCACCTTCTTCACCGCCTTCATAGCCCTGTTGACCGGTTGGAGTAGACTTTGTGCCTGTTGTATCGTCCATTTATATTTTCACCTCCTTTCGTATTTATTGGATTTTCATTTAACCATTTGAAAATAAGAAGTAAATAAGATAA
>JACQIX010000023.1 GCA_016198275.1 Candidatus Daviesbacteria bacterium
GGCAGAGATAGATCTTGATCTTTTGCCCAAAACCTTAAGAAGTCACACGTGTTTGTTCTGCCTTTGTCATATGCTTTGTTGTACTGGTATGACCAGGGATGAAAGAATTTGGGTTTCATCGGTTCTTAATCACCTCCTCTGGCGTATTATTCTACCTTAGAAGTGTTACCGATGTATCTCAGCCTACTCAGATGCTTACAGGAACTGTCGGTTGTGTTGATTTTTCTGCTCTGGCTTGCCATTGTCCTCCTCCAAGTTCTCCCCCCGGTTGATTCCCTCCACTTCCTGAACCTCTTTGACACGTCCCTTTGTTATACCCACACTTTGCATTATTCGGTTGGTTAAAGTCACAACTCTCTCCATTTCCACATTGAGCATTTGATGTACAACAATCATCTATCGATGCTGCAGTTTGTAGTGGTACACAACTATTCCAAAAGTAATTGTTATACCCTTGTGTTGTTCCACTACACCGACTGTCATACTCATACTGTTTGACTCCATTCTCATCTTTTACCTCCTGCATTGTTCCTGATGAAAATCCTGTACATGTTTTTATTACTTTTCCTTCTGCATTTCGTTGTTCCCCTTCTCCTTTTGCATTCACTCCCGCACACCCTGGTTGTCCTGCTACTGCTGGGTTCAAGGTTGGACCGGTTGTTCCGCCACCTGAACTACCTCCTGATACACATCCAGCTTCTCCTTCCTGACAGGTGTAGCAGACCTCATAACTCTTCCCTGTTACAGTATCTTTCTTCCCGGCACACGCAGGACAATAATAATTTTTATACCCTGTTGAGGGATTCAGACTATCATCAAACGATCCATTACAGCTTCCTCCTCCGAATGCTGCCCGACTATTATCCCCACAACAATACCCTGTTCCTCCTGAATCAAGTGATGGTGACTGAAAAGTCTTTTGCGTACATTCACTAAAGTAATACGGATACCGGTCTGTTGCTGGATTTCCACAACTCGTATTTGATGAATCATAGCTTATCTCTACACATTCAAGGATCAACTTATTATTCGAGTTATACCGCTTACCATCCGCATCTGCACAATGAGAAGGATCATCATAATACGCATGAGCCTGCGGGATTATCTTGGTTGCAAAAGAAGACTCTGAGGGAACTTGCGCGGTATTCCAATTAGGAAAATTAATCTGAAGTTCAACAAGCGGTGAATTAACTGTTCCTATTTTTCCATCCAAAGTATCAGACAGTGGTCCAACATCGGATTGTATAGCAGGATCATACACTCGAATTCTTCCTGACGCTTCCTCTGCTCGAGACCTGATATTATGCTGATATTTTAAAGCAGTCAGGGTTATTGGAATTGCCAGCAGTATAAAGATGGTGACAAGAAGGGAAATTCTCTGCCTTGGACTAAAAGAGGAAAATTTTTCCTGAAGGGTTTGAAGTAATAAATATATCCTTTTCATAAAGGGTTACTTTCCTTTAATCATACTCCATTTTTGACTTGCTTTGCCATGGACTGATTGGGTACATGGTTTTGCCCGCAGTGTATAATAAATTCTTATGAAAAAAGTTCTAGTTTGGATTTTGGTCTTTATTAGTATAGTTGCTATCCTGCTTCGTTTTAGCCCAAAATTGGGGGAGGTTTTCTTAGGCTTTAAACCAACCAGTGGAATTTCTATTTTATCAGAACCCAGCGGGGCCATGGTTTTTTTAGACAATAAAGAGGTTGGTAAAACTCCATATGAGGATAAAAACTTATTAGTTAAAGACTATACTGTCAGGTTGGAAAAAGATCAGGCGTCCTGGCAGGGAAAAATTAAACTTATTAGCGGCACAGCGGTTATTGTAGAGAGGGATCTGGCTACGGATTCGGCATCATCCGCAGGTGAGATATTAACCTTGGAGAAGGGTCAAGGTATCACTGTTATTTCAAATCCGGCAGATTCGGATGTGGAAATTGATGCTAGATCATACGGTAAAACCCCCCAAACTTTCAATATTCCTTCTGGTGATCATACTATTGTAGTTACTCACCCGAATTATCTGAGCAGAAGCATTAAAGCTGTTTTACCTGATAATTTTAATTTAACAATCATAGTTGATTTAGCCTTGTCAGAGGTTGATCTGTCAATTATTTCCACACCTGTCATTACCCAAACTCCTCAAGCGATAGTTAAAAATACCCCCACAGGATTTTTAAGAGTTAGGGATAAGCCATCTTTATTAGGCAAGGAAGTTGCTCAAGTAAAACCTGCTGATCAGTTAGTTCTTTTGGAAGAAGCAGGTGATTGGTATAGGGTTAGATTACCCAATGGGGTAGAAGGTTATGTTTCTTCTAGTTATGTAGAGAAAAAAACCGATTAAACCCCCAAATAATAGATTATTCCTACCACCATTAGAAGCCAGACTAAGATGGTTATAAGTAGCGGTCTGTCAGTTAAAATGACTCTTTCCGGAGATTCGCCTTCTTTTTTCTCGTAAATAATGTAAAGGTATCTCATGACTGCATAAATTACCAGCGGTACAGTAGCCATTAAATATTTTGCCTCAGAAAAGGGGAGCTCAAACCCGCCAAAAAAGGAAGAAACCGCAGGCCTTGCTTGAATCGGTGGTTGTAAAAAAGCAAAAAAGGCATACGTTAACCAAGTAGAATTGGCAAACATAGTAGTTAAAGAATCCAATAAACTCTCAGGATAATGCAATAAGGTTTCCCGATGACGAAAGGCTTGAGACTCCAGCAAAGTTCGCTCAGACCGTCTTTTTCCAATTGCCAAAAAAAGAGCAAATGAGGTTACAGATAAAAGAAACCAGACATTCAAATGAGCGTCAATTGCCCAAATGCCTGCATAAACTCTTAAAACAAATCCGGCCGCGATTACCAAAACATCAATTAATATGACCGCTTTTAAGTAAGCGGAATAAAAAAGTTGCAATATTAGATAGGTCACAGCGGCAAAGAAAAAAGGGGGAGACAGTTTATACGCCATAGGTAGAAATATGGCAATTGCCAAAAGTGCCAATGCAATAGCTACTTCTTTAGGGATCAAACCGGAAGCAATCGACCGCTTTTTTTTAAACGGGTGGAGTTTATCGCGACTAATATCAAAAACATCATTTAGCAAATAAGTGGCTGCTGAGAATATGCAAAATAATAGAAAAGCTGCAAAGGTTTTAGTTTGACTTAAGGGTTCTAAAGCTGTGCCGGAGAAGATTAAACCGGCAAAGATTGCGAAATTTTTTATCCATTGTCTGGGTCGAGACGCTTTAAGTAACGCCCAAAAAAATTTAACCATACAATGCCGCCTAAAATAGCTGCTCCTACCAGTATTAGTGTAAAGATTTTGCCGCTGGAGGATAAGCTCAGGGCTGCTGCCCCCAATGTAACAGATCCCAAAATGTAAAACAAGGAGATTTGCTGATGTGATAACCCAATAGTTAGTAACTGATGATGCAAGTGTCCGCTATCTCCCCAGACAGGTGATTTACCCTCGAAAACTCTCCTTAAAAAAGTGTAGCCAAAATCAGTAGCAGGAATCAGCAAGACTAAGATAGCGGTAGCCAGTTTTGCTCCGGAGAGGATTGCCAAAACAGCGATCATGAATCCTAAAATGGTGGAGCCGGAAAATCCCGGAAAAATTCTGGCCGGGTACCAATTGAATATTAACAAACCAAAAGAAGATCCGGCTGTAATAAATGCCACTCTGGCCAAATTTATTTGAGTTAAGTCTGAGGTGGAATTTAGCTTCAAAGAAAGCAAACCTAAAACAAGGGCAGCCACAGTAGTAATTCCCGGCATTTGACCGTCTACTCCTTTTGACCAATTAACCATATTCATTACCCAAACTATCCAAATTACAGCCAGGAGTTGAGCCAATAAAATAATTTGCAGATTTTGGTCAAGGTGGATGATTCCGCCTAAAGGGTTAGTGATAAATTTAATATTGATCCCGCTTAAAACAGCAACCAAAGCTGCAATAAACTGGCTAATCAGACGAAAATAAGGAGACAGATTTTGATATTTATCATCCAAAAGACCTACCACCAGCAAGATTAGTAGCCCAATTAAAATGCCAAGGGTTGGACTATCAAAAGGAGTAAAGATTAGCAAAGTTAAGATGATGCCTGCAAAGATGGCCAGACCTCCTGCTCTGGGCACGGTCCTTTTTTGGGTATGAGCTGGATGCGCTCTTTTCTTAGGGTTATCCAATAAATTAAATTTTTTGGCAAAAATAATAGTCAGAGGAATTGAGATAGTGGTTATCAAAAATGAGGTGACGGTTGGTATCAAAAACAGCATATTAGATTTTCCTAAATAAATATCAAAACAATTTTTATTAATGTTGTAGTTAATATTATACTAACTATTATTGAGGCTAAAGACAGTGCCTTTTTAAAAAATGATTGCTTCTCATGCAGTTGCCAGGAAATGGTTAGATTTAAAAGCGCAGTTAAGGCAATGCTGGCAGGCAAGATTAACAATTGCTGCTTTGTAGCCAGTTGTTTCTCTCCCCAAGGCAGAGAATAAAAAAGAGGTAAATTAGGTGGTAAAAATTTTTGCAAAAAAAAGATAGTTGCGCTTATTAATGCTGCTATTGTTAACGAGGTAAAATCACTCAAAAAATATTTTTTAAACATATTTTAGGCTTTCTTGGGCAATCTTGTCTTATTTGTTACCCGAAATTCCAATCTTCTGCCAAACATTAAAGAAGTTTGAGCGTCAATTGCCGGCAAAGAAGAAATGGTAATTAAGATAAGCGGTACCAGCAGCCATTGAATATATGACCAGGCTATTTTAAAAAATGACCAACTAGCCGGTCTTTTGGGGACAAGTTTCTCATGGACAAAAATGGTGGCGAAAAGCCCGAAAAAGGCAGTGGTTAATATCCAGGAAGAAACGATCGGTAAGTTTACCGACAGAACCGAAAGTCTAAATTGAGGGTTAACCAGGGGAATAAGTAATGAGCCGAAGGTTACAAAAATAGCCAAAAAACCCCATTTTAAATCACCCCAGATTTTAAAAAGCACTCTATCGGTCTTATCCCAAAAATCCATTTCTTTAGTAAAATATTGTTTAACAATAAAGGGGATATGTTCTACCCCATAAGCCCATCTTTTGATTTGGAAATATTGATTTTGGAAAGTTTTAAATAGGGTGATGTCTTGAACAGCATCTCCGGAGATGGGCAGGAAATGAGGGATTACCCTATAATCCCCATTAAAGTGGAAGTAAGCTTTCCAATAAAATCCCGAGTCGTCGTTAACCTTATCCGGTATCCAAAGGCCAATATCAATTAAAGCTTTAAGTGAAATTGACATAGAGGAATAGTTCATGTATTTATCAGAACCGACCATTTCTGATAATTGCCAAAAACTGGTGCCGGTTGCCATCAGCCTCATCGGAGTTGGGGTCTGCCAATAATTATTATGGTATAAAAATACTCCGGTGAAAGTTCTTTTATCACGCTCATTTTGGGGCAGGGATAAGTATTTATGCAAAGCTCCTGCTAAAAACTCACGATGTATGACAAAATCAGCATCCAGAGTGGTAACAAAAACATCCTCAGCTGCTATTTTACGCTTTGTTAGTTGTGGTAATAGGTGTTTAACCATCCAATTTTTGTTAGATCCTTGGCCGGCAACTTCTCCTGCTAACCCGTAAGGATGAATGGTGGTAAAAACAGTAATCTTTTTGCCAATCTTTTCAAGATATTTTTTCGTTTCTTGAATTTTTTGCTCTGCATCTCTTTCTTCAAATCCAACAGCTAACAAGATTTTTTCTTTGGGATAATTAGAGTTCAATATTGCATCAAAGGTAGGAGTCAAAATATACAAAGCCTCTTTATAAGTAGGAATGAGTATTAAATGGTAATACCTCCCCCAATCTCTGGGAAAATCTTTTTGCAGATTCCCAAGCCAATTTTGCTTGCTTGCTTGAACCATTTTTCGCTGGCCAATCAGTATTAATATTCCAATCCGCAAAGCTGTAAGCAGCCAGTAAACATCGGCAATTAAAATAAGATATGCTACAGCATAAGGTAGCGTAAAAGATAGCCAGATAGGAGAAGTCAGGGCAATCCAGGTTAGGGCCCCTGGCAGAATTTCCAAAAATCTTTCAAAAAATCCAGCATGTTTTGCCACAAATTCCCGCTCCATTCTTTTAGATAAAATGAAATGTTGAGATAAGAGATGATGTAGTATTAAGCCCAGTCCCGCTCCAATTAAGAAAAACGAAAGCAGAATATTTACTCCACCACGCAGAATTGATTGACCCCAAAAGCCAATTAGCAATCCTAAGATGGCTAAAATTATGCCTAAAAAAGAGTAGCGGACTTTTTTAAATAAACGGTGCAATATTTCCGATAAATAAAAAAAAGACAAAAATCCAATAAAGAGAAACAACAAAATACGCATGGGCAGTAGTAAGTGTACTTTTTTTAGCCTCAGAAAGCAAATCTAAGTTAGTTTCAAAAGAGTTTTAACATTTTCTGTAGTTTGATTTGCTACTTTTTCTAAAGTTACGTGTTTTAACTCTGCTATCAGCTGGGCTATTTCTAAAACATTAGCAGGTTCATTTCTTTGACCTCTTTTGCTTTGAGGAGCTAAAAACGGGCAGTCTGTTTCTAAACAAATCCGCTCTAAAGGTAGTGCTTTGACAGCCTCTCTTAGGTATTCATTTTTAGGATAGGTAATATTGGCTGCAAAAGAAACTAAAAAATTGGTAGTAGGTAGTAAGTAGTTAGTAGTATGGGGTAGGCCGGAATAACAATGTAGGATTGCAGGGTGGTTACCAATTAGCTGCAAAACTTCATTCCAGGCCTCACAATTTTGCGGATCTTGGGATCTGTCATCACGGCAATGTACAAGTAGAGGCAGATTTATTTTTTTGGCCAAGTTAATTTGAGCTTGAAATAATTTTTTTTGTAAATTCTTAATTTGAGTAATAGAAAGAGTAGGAGTAAATTTTGGATCAAATAGATAATCTAAGCCACATTCTCCAACAGCCACGACCTTTGTACGGTTGCTTTTATATATTTGTTCTAAATTGTCAATGTCTTTTTGCAGGGAGTACTTAACTGATTCATGGGGATGGATACCTATTGTGGAATAGGCTGTTAAACCAGAAATATTGGCCAGTTTATCTTGCACTTGTTGAAGGGCTTTTTTTGATAATTTAACATCAACACCAACATTGATGATGGTAGTAACTCCTGCATCAATAGATCGTTGAATAACTGCGTTTAGATCACTCTCGAATAAGTCCCAGTACAAGTGTGCGTGTGTGTCTATTAAATTCATATACGGGGAAATAGAGGCGGTTGGGATTTAATTTGTCCGGAAAATTGCTTTAATATTTTTTCAGCAGTTTGGGGTAAAAATGGCTGCAAATTAAAAGTAATATGCTGGATTTTTTTAACTAAATCCTCTAGAACTTGAGTCAATTTCTCCCCTGTCAATTCCCATGGTTTTTCCTCATTGATTTTTTTATCAGCTACTGTGATTTCTTCCCAAATATGATTTAATGCTTCGTTAAATTTATAGTCTTCAAGAAACTTAGTCATCATAGGGTCAAATTCATTTACAGCATTAGATGTATTAATATTATTTTGTTCGCAAAGTTTGGCCACTCTGGCCACCAAATTTCCCAAACCATTTGCTAAATCTGCATTATAAGCAATCTTAAGTTTCTCTTCAGAAATATCGCTGTCACTGATAGTGGTCGTATAGCGCAGCAGATAGTATCTAACAGTATCGGTGCTGTATTTTGTAACCCAATCAGTAGGGCGGATAATATTCCCGATAGACTTGCTAATTTTTTGGCCGTTAAGACTTAAGAAACCGTTAACTAGAATTGTCTTTGGTAACTCAATCCCGGCCGATTTCAGCATTGCTGGCCAAAGTAGAGCATGCCATCTTAAATTATCCTTACCTAGTATATGGATGTCTGCTGGCCAGAATTTTTTAAATTTCTTCGGGTCTTCTAAAAATCCAACTCCTGTTAAATAATTTGTTAAAGCATCAAACCAGACATATTCAAAATGGCCGGAATGATTGGGAACAGGGATACCCCATGTAAATGAGGTACGGGAAATAGGTATATCTTGGATACCAGTTTTAGCAAAAGCTAAGATTTCTTGACGGCGGTTTTGGGGAAAAACAAAATATGGGTTTTTTTCAATGTGATCAATTAAAAATATCTGATATTTGCTCCATTTAAAAAAGAAATTTTTTTCAGTAATAAGTTTAATCTCTAAGGTAGGGTGAAATGGGCATTTGCCGCCGATTAAATCCTGTTCAGTATAATAAGCTTCACAACCTGGGCAATAAAGGCCTCTAAAATCCCCTAAGTAAATATCACCACTTTTTTCGACTCTTTTCCAAATCTCTTGGGCTACTTTTTGATGATCTGAATCCGTAGTGCGGATGAATCTGTCATAAGAAATATTTAAAGCATCTTGTTGTTTCTGGTCGGATTTGGCGATTTTATCGACAAACTCTTTTGCTGAAACTCCGGCTTCTATGGCTGCTTTTTCAACCTTTTGGCCGTATTCATCAGTACCTGTTAAAAAGAAAACATTTTCTTTGCCTAGCTTAGCTCTATTGTAACGAGCTAGAACATCGGCCAGAATTTTTTGAAAGGCATGACCAACATGAATTGTATCATTGGTATAATCGATGGCAGTAGTTATGTAAAATTTGTTCATAGTTACTTTTGTAATTTTGTCAGTTTAGGGATTTTTCCCCGATTAGTCAAATTCTTGAATACTGAGCCAGTCGAAGTATTTCTCCTTTTGCTTTTTCTAAAATAGCTGATTAAGAGAGTAACTGAAGTGATTATTAAACTTATCGTGACTATGTTTAAGGAATTTAATGCCTGCAATATTAGTGTAAAGATTAATGCTAAAGCAATGATTCCTGCAAGAAATAAATTTTTTAAAAAAAATTTTAGGGTTAAAGTGATTGCTAACAACAAAGGAATAAAAAAGAATAGAATTTGGGTTAAACTAGCCTGGGTGATCGTTTGGGGATAAGGGACCTGGAAAATTATCACTGCGAAACTGATCCAAAAAATCAAAGCTAAAATAGTTTGATATTTCATCTTCCTTAATATTACTTAATTTTTTACTCTCCTACCATCTCAAAAGTGGAACCAGTAGAATTTTTGGAAACCTCAATTCTTACTGGGAATTCATCTTTCAGCTCTTCAATATGAGTCACAATCAATATTTTTTCAAAATCGTCTTTGATTGCATCAATAGATTCAATAAGTCTGGCTCGGCCCGGTGCATCCTGAGATCCGAATCCTTCATCTATCACCAAAAATTGTAATTTGGCGCCGGCCCGCTGGGTTAATAATTTTGATATAGCCAACCTGATAGCAAAATTTACCCTGAACTCCTCACCTCCTGAAAAAAGTTCATAAGGCCGTTTGCCCATTTCATCAGAAATATTAATATCTAAAGTTTCCACAATTCCTTTTTCTCCTGACTCCAGTTTGGTTTTGGTTTCCCTTTGGGTTTGCAGACTGACTTTCATTCTACCTTCTGTCAAATTATCCAATAACTTGTTTGCTTCGTCCTCAATCTCGGGAATTGCTGTTTCAATAATCATGGCCTGTATCCCTTTTTTGCCAAAAGCCAAAGCTAACTGTTCAAAAATTTGCTTTTCTTTTTGCAGTTTACTTTTTTGCTGATGTTTTTGAGAAGCTAGTTGTTCCAACTGTTTAGTCCGGGATACCAATTGTTTTGCTTCACCAAACTGCCTCTCAAGCTCCAAAGCTTTTTGAGACAGTTCAATTCTAATAGTTTCCTGGGCAATTAATCTTTTTTGAACCTCTTTTAATTTATTTTCAAATATCAGCAGTTGCTCCAACTCTTTTTGTCCGCTGGTTAAATGTTTAACCTTAATATCATAAATTTTCTTTAAATCCAAAATAGCCTCCTGGTGCGTTTTTACCCCAGTCTCTGCCTGAGCAAGTTTGATGAATAAATTTTGATAGTTATCTAATTGCAAGATTTGATCCCTAATTTTTGTCCAATGTTTTGTTTGTTCCTCCAATATCTTAACTTCTTTTTCTAAATAATTAACTTTAGATTCCTCTGGTAACACTACAGACTGGTATTTTTGCAACTTCTCCTTTAATTTAAGTATTTGAACTTCGTTTTTATTAATGGAATCTTTATTTTTTAGTAAAATTTGTTCGTTCTTATCTTTTCCAATCATCTGGCCGCAAGTGGGACAAGTCTGTTGGTTGAGATTTAGATGATTGATCTGAGTTTGTATTTGTTCATTTTCAGTCTCCAGTTTTTTTAATTCAATCTCGATAACCTTTATGGCAATTTGTCTTTTTTCTTCCCTACTGATCAAAATTTTTTGAACTGCAGCTAGTTCGTCTTTAACCTTAATAAGTTGCGACCTTTTTGTTTCTAAATTACTTTTTTCTTGCTGTAATTTTTGCAGTTTTTGATAATTTTCTTCAATAGTGATTTTTTGCTTTAAAATATCCTCAAACTCCCCCTTTGCTTTTTCATTAAGAGAGATTAGCAATTTAAAGTCTGTTAAATCTTTTTCAATTTTTTCAATTTGAATCTTTTTTTCTTCAAAAGATTTGATGGCAGAAATGATTGTTTGATGTTTAAATTGGATTTTTTTAATTAGTTCTTCGCATTCTTGAAGATCCGCTTTCACTTTTTTAGCTTCTTGCTCAGCAACAGATAATTTTTTTTCCCTGTCCTCTTTTTGTGAAAGTTCTGCCTCAATTTCCAAAAGCTGATAATCTAGGAGAGATAAATTAGTTTGCGCATCCTTGGCTTTTTCTTTAGCCTTTTCTTCCAGAAGGTCATAATGATCCAATCTTAAGATTTCTGTTAAAATTCTTTTGCGTTCAGTTGGGCCTTTAGTGGTAAATTCATCTGCGTGTCCTTGTCTAAGATAAGAAGAGCTGGTAAAAGTTTCAAAAGTTAAATGCAAGGTTTGGATAATTTTTTCTTGGGTAGCTTTGATAGTGCCTTCAGTTAAGTTATGAAGTGGTGAACCACTCCAAAATTCTAAGGCTGTGGAACCGCCGCCTTTTTTGCTACGCCTTCTTTTAACTGTATAAAGATGGCCGTCAAGCTCAAAAGAGAATTCAACCTGCATATTATCAGCTCCCATGTGAATTAAGACGTCAGATGACTCACCTGACCGGGAATTTCCCCAAATACACCAGGTGATAGCATCTAAAAGTGATGATTTGCCAGCCCCATTCAGCCCGGAAATTGCAGCTAGCTTAAATTTGGTAAAATCCAATTCCGGCGGATTTTCACTAAAACTGGTAAAATTTGAAAGCTTAAGATTTACCGGTACCATATATCATAAGAAAAAAATTATAAGGCTCATTAGGATTTTGATAAATATTTCCTTAAGGCTTCAACAATTTTTTTGGTAGGTTTAATAGGAGAATTTAGTACTTCTTCTATAATCATCCATTCTAACCTATTTCCGCTATCCAGTATTTTTTCAGGTAGCTCTCCTTGCCATTTGGTAATAAGAAAGGGGACTATAATTTGATTATTAAGTCCTAATATTTGCTCCTCTTTAGGCAAGACTATAAATTCCAAAGGAATTACTCCTAATTCCTCAAAAACTTCCCTTTTTAGCGCCTGCTCTATTGTTTCAAAATCTTCAACGCCTCCGCCGGGAATTAATGTCTGCCATTCTGAATAGTTTTCCAGTAACCTTTTTTCGGTTAGTATTTTTTCTCCATCCGTAAATACACAGATCACAACCTTGGCTCGTTTTTTCATGATTTAATTTTCAAAAAGTTGAGCGGCATATTTTTCCAATTCTTGCTGTCTTTGCGGGGGATATTTTTTAAATTGAAAATATTTTCTTAAAGCATCAGTTGGGGTGAGAGTTTCCACCTGCTCTTTCCCATAAAATCTGACTCTTTCTATTCTTTCGACATTTTTGGAAATTCCGGCAATAAAATTGGCTGAAGATAAGGCTTTTTTAATTTTATCCATCTGGATTTCTTTTTCGCAATCCCTGGGGATGTTGATAATAACTCTGACTATTTTGTCTTCGATCTGATGATTTTTTATTTCAGCCAGGATAGTTTGGGTAGGATCCGGGTCATTTCCTTTTAAATCAACAGTGATTGTTAGAAACTGGCGGGCATTAGTGGTCAGAAATTGAAAAGTTACTTCATAGTTGTTGTGCATGTGCGAGAGATTTTTCGTTTCACTCAGAGTGACAATTATAATTCCTTTTTCTTCTTTTTCTTCTCCAAAATCTATTCTTTGAGGGGAGCCGGAATAAACAATCAGCGGGTTTTTCCCTAAAACCTGATGTTTATGAATATGTCCTAAAGCCACATAACTAAGTTTCTTATCTTGCAGTAAAGGTAAGGGGATGGTTACATCATTGGCAATCGCCAACCCTTTTTCCGACCCATAAGCAGCTCCCTCCACTTCGGTATGTGATAAAAGGATGGCAGGGGAGTTGGTAGTGATTTGATCATACAACAGTTTTAATTTTTCAGCAATAGTTTTATAGTCATTTTTATGCAGCCAGGGCAAAGTGACAATTTGTAAAATTCCTGATTTGGTGGGGATGTTTAAAAGCTCAGGTTTTCTGGATACCCAGACATTGTCTATTTCCAAGGCCGAATAAATATCCAAAGTATTGGCTTTACCTTCGGCATTGGGAGTATCATGATTTCCCACAACCAAAACTACTGGTATTTTTTTAGCCAAGCGTCTGATTCTTTCACCAAAGCCTCTTTGCTGGGTGGGATTTGGATCACGGGTTTTATAGGCATCTCCGGCAAAAACTACGGCGTCAACCTCTTCCTCAAAAGCCTTTTCTAAAATAAAATCAAAAGTTTTAAAAAAATCCAAAAGACGGGTGGAAAGCCCGGTTTTCGGATCCAATTTGGTATAATTTTCCATGCCGATATGTAAGTCTGAGAAGTGGAGAAGTTTCATTGGAGAAATTATATCTGAGCAACAACCATTTGACAAATAAGCGAAAATTTGATAAATTTTTAAAAATTTATCATCAGATTTAAAAAAAGGACAATCATGGCTGAAAAATTTCTCGATAAATTTGGAGAAGATAGAGAAGGTTTTTATAACCTAGCTCAAAACACATTAACCGGTGAAAAATTCAGGCCCTTTGATTTTGACAGCAGAGAAGAGAAAGATAAACTGGTGGTGGAGAGTAGAAAGACAGTGGCAATGAGAACAGGTGAAATTCCCTGTCCGATACCTGATCCCAGAAGGGAAGGTAAACATTTAGGACCAAGAAAACCTCGTGAAGGTCATCACAAAGATCCAGATACCGGAAGAAGAGCCCCATTTTAAAATTGCCACGACTGGTACAATGGGTGTCATGTTTAACCTTAGACTCCAAAAACTTCGGGAAAAATTAAAAAAGGCAAACTTGGGGGCAGTATTAATTGCTGATGTTGCCAATATTACTTATTTAACAGGCTATGAGAATTTTTCTCTCTACGAAAGAGAAGCTTATTTGCTAGTTGGTGGTAATTTCCAATATATTATCACTGACGGTAGGTATTCTGAGGTTATAAAAAAACAAGTCCCCCACTTTAAGCTTTTCGAAAGGAGTCACCAAAACCCGACTGAAAAATTATTTCAGGATTTAAAAAAGCAAATTAAAATTTTGGGCATTGAAGAAAATGAACTAACAGTTTTAGAGTACAAATCATTGACTAAACACTTTCAAAAAACCAAACATTTTGATACTGATAAATTAAGAAATATCAAGACTGATCAAGAAATCAAAAAAATAGCCAAAGCCTGTAAGTTGGGAGATTTAGCCTTTAAATACATTTTAAAAAAAATTAAATTTGGGATCACTGAGGAAGAAATTGCCAATGAATTGGAAAAATTTATTAAACAAGAAGGGGCTCAACTTTCATTTCCTCCAATTGTAGCTTTTGGTAAAAATTCATCTATCCCTCATCATCAGACGGGAAACACCAAAATAGGTCCTTCGACTCGCTTCGCTCGCTCAGGACGAGAAGGACTAATCATACTTCTCGATTTCGGCGTGAAATTTGAAAATTATTGTTCTGATATGACCAGAACGACTTTCTTTGGTTCTCCTTCAATTAAACAAAGAGAAATTTATCAGACAGTTTTGGTAGCCCAACATGAAGCTATAAAGTTTTTAAATAACCAAATAAAATTTGGCAAAAAAATCACAGGTGCAATGGTAGATAAAATAGCCAGAAATTATATTATCGAAAAAGGTTACTCCTCCATCCCGCATTCTTTGGGCCATGGTATAGGGTTAAAAGTTCATGAGCACCCTTCCGTCTCGCCTAAAAGCAAAGATGAATTAATAGAAGGGATGGTTTTTTCTATAGAACCTGGAATATATATACCTGATTTAGGTGGAGTAAGGATAGAGGATTTATTTGTTTTGGAAAAAACAGGTTTGAGACAATTGACTACTTCCGCAAAAGAGATAATTCAGTTATAATAACTGTTACATTATGGATAAGTGGAACCAACTGGCAAGTAAGGAAAGCATAGATAAAACAATTAAGGCTTTAAAGGTTAGCGGTATTGATGCCAGGTTTGTAAAAAATAGCCAACAGGTAAAAAAAGCAGTCCTTGAAATTTTGCCGGAAGGCAGCGAAGTGATGACAATGAGTTCTAAGACATTAGATACCATCGGTTTATCTGAAGAAATTAATAAACAGGATGGCAAATTTAAGCCGGTTAGGGATAAGCTTTATGCTATGAACCAGCAAACTCAAGCTCAGGAAATGAATAAACTGGGAGCAGCACCCCAGTATGCTTTGGGAAGTGTGCATGCAGTCACTGAAGATGGTCATGTTTTGATTGCGTCTAACACAGGTAGCCAGTTGCCGGCTTATGCTTATGCAGCGCTGCACGTGATCTGGGTGGTTGGGGCGCAAAAAATTGTCAAAAATGTTTCGGAGGGGATGAAGAGAATTTATGAATATGTTTTACCTTTGGAATCCGAGAGGGCGAAAAAAGCATATGGTGTGCCGGGCAGCAATGTCAGTAAACTTTTAATTGTCAGCAAAGAAATAAACCCAGGCAGGATTAGCTTAATTTTAGTAAATGAAAAATTAGGTTTTTAAACACGGTACAGCCAAAAAATTCCAGCCCCTTTAATATTCTTCGAGAAATCAATTTCTTTTGAAAGGTCTATTTTTCTATAAGGTTTCCAGTTTGGGAAATGATAAGTTTGGGTGATTACAGTGGACCCCTTTTTTAATTCTTTTTTTAATTTCTCCTCTAATTTTTTAACCCCTTTTGGTAAAAGGTAAATATAAATTATATCAGCCTTAGCATAAGACCTATTAAAAATATTATTATGATAGAAATTTATACTTCCACCCTTGGGGTGGAAAGCTAAAGTTTTAGATTTATATTTTGCATATAGTATTCTTAAAAATGATTGTTCGACACCATAAGTTTCAGCCCCCATCTTTGCAGCCTCTATTACTACTCTACCGTCTCCGGATCCTAATTCATAAAACTTCCCCCCCTTTTTAACTCCTGCCAGTTTTAAGATTTTTTTAATGTTTTCCATTTTGGTGGGAACAAAAGGAGCATCAGAACCAGCAAACCAGGATAATCCGATTAGGCAACCTATTAATATACCTCCGGAGATAATGAGAGTTAGATCCATTTAGGCAATTCCATATAATTTTCCAGACGGACCTTATAGTCTATCTTTTAGTAAAAATCTCATCGATTATAACCTCTTGTAAGATTTCAGTCAAAATTGAGAATAATTTTGCAATGTTTTGAAGCTAGAACATTGCAAAATAGTGCATAATAATATTTAAATCTTACACAATCTACTTATTTAGCAGTTTTAGTAGATAAATTTTTACAAGAGTCAACTTATCGATAGCTGTAAACAAGATATAAATTGGCCAGTCAAAAACAAGATCATATGTTCCAATATATTCCACCAATTGGCCACCATACCCTTGCTTAAACCGATGGAAACCATACCAGGGATTTTTGGTATTAGCATTTGGTCCCAAAGCTCCCCACATATCAAATCTTTTAAGGTTTAATTTTTTCCCTAATTTGATTGCTTCCCAGGCCACCAAATTATTGGCCATAACCTGCTGGTAAGCTTTAGAAGAGCCACCGTATGGATAATAGAGTGTATCTTTAAAATTCAAAAGCAGCCAGGCAGTGGTCGGATGTCGGATATCAGATCCCGAAGGTCGGTAAAACGCAATTAATAATCTGGCCATATTATTAGCTTTCAATATTTCCCAGACTTTTCGATGATATTGCTCGTTATGACCATAATAGCCTTGGCGTACGCATGTCTCAAAGTAGAGTTTTGAATAAATCTTAAAAGCTTCATCATCTACTCTTTCTTCCACCTTTACCCCATGTTTTTGGGCCACTTTAATGTTATATCTGGTTTTGGGATGCATATCTTTTAGGAGTTGGTCTTCGGATTTAGTCAGGTCTAAAATGAAATTGTATCTGGTAAAAAGAGACTTAGGGGATTTCTTGAACAAATTGTATATTTGATATTTGATATTTGAAATTTCTATATCTGGTTCTACCTTAATAAAAGCACAATTATAATCCTTGCTGATTTTTGTTAAATCCTCTGCCAACTCTTTATCAGGAAATGGACCTTTGGGTAAGTAACCGACATATTTTTTGGTAAAAGGAATTTGGTGTAAGGTTAATTGAAAAACCTTAGATAATTTATTATTTTGATAAGTACCAAATCTTAAAAGTTTGGTGCCAACAGCTTTTCTAAACTGTCCCCACTCCCAAGACTGCATTATATGATTTACTAATTTTTTGTATTGAGCTTTTTGTTTCTCTGTAATTAATTGTAAATTCATGAAGCCATTATACAGTATAAATTACATATTGGATCTTGTGGTAGCCTGATTAAATTAGCTCAAAGAGATTGGTAGAAAGATCCAAAACTAAAAAATTTGAGTTTTAGCTTTTTGGCGAAGGTCTTGGAATTTTTGGGAGAAGATTTGAGACAGCTTTTGCTGTTTTAGGGTATCCACAGCCTCTGTTTGTTGAGAGGCAGAATCACTTGCTCTCATTTGGTCTTTATTAGCCTCGATAAATTTTGTCACATCTTCGGCTGAAACTGTTGCCTCTTTTTCATAAAGTTTGGTGATTGCCAGCTGGATTAATATCTGATCTTTTAAAATGGCTCGATTTTGTCCTTGTTGAGTCAGTAAACCATCCAGCGAAGTTTTACCACCGACATTTTTTTCCAGTTCGGCAATTTTTGCCTCTATTTCTGCTTGGTCGGGGATGGCGTTTCCTTTTCTGGCTTCTTCTAAAATAATTTTTTCATTAATCAGTTGATTTAAAATTTGAGTCCGGAACTGTTGATTAAGTTTGGATTGCAGCTCCAAATTTGTAATCGGTGTACCATTAACAATGGCTGCAACAAACCAGCTTTTTTTGTATATCCCAAGTATCAATAAAGCGGTAATTGCAGCTACTGCGTAAAATTTTTTAGAGGATTTAAAATTAATAATACCTTGGGATAAATTATTTAGAAAATTATTTAATTTCCCACCAGGGATTATATTTGCATCTTCACTTTTAACTTTTTTTGCCATTGGCCGATCATAACAGAATGAATTGTATTTTGACAAGAGTTAAACTATGATTAGTTAATAATTACAAGAAAATTATGCAAAAGGGTACTGCCGCTCTTTTTTTATTAATTGTAGGCTGTATAATCTTTGCAGCAATTGCTGCTTTCTACTTTTCTGGTTTGGTAAAACCACTTGTTCTGCCGGTTTCTTTCAGAACTCTAATCCCACCTTCAAATGAACAAGTTCTTTCCTCCGGAAATGAACAAGTTCTTTCCTCCGGAAATGAAACCTTGCTTCCAACTTCAGATCCTAAGTTCCTTATTTTCAGCAGTAAAAATTTAGGGTTGGAATTTCAATATCCAATTAAAGGTTATAAAACCTTGGAGGATTCTGAAGAGGAATTTAATAAAAGAGGCAATGGGAATTTCAGGAAAAATTTTACCGGCTACGTTGGATATGAACCAGGGAAATTTTTAGCAGCAGTAGTGCTTTTGGATACTACCAACTCTTATGAAAGCAACCCTTTGACTGTTTGGGTTTTTGATAATCCTGACAGTTTAACTTTAGATGATTGGTTTGGTAAGTATTGGTACTATCCTTTCCTTTGGGGGGTTTTTGATAAAACCTCAAAAGGTCATGTGACACCTGATACAGAAGTTACAATCAGCGGTAAATTGTCAAAAGCTAAAGTTGTGTCTTACCAGCCGGGAGAGCCGAAATATGTTTATGCTTATCAAGATAAAAGAATGTATTTATTTAGAGTGGTTGGTAATGAGGGAGAAAATATTTTATCTTCTGTTAAATTATTTGCAGAAAACGGAAACGAACAAAATTGTAAAGTAAGCGGATGTAGCGGACAACTTTGTATTGAGGAAGGGCAAGATGATGTTAGCACATGTGAATTTAGAGAGGACTATGCTTGTTATAAAGGCGTTAAGTGTGAAAAACAGGCAGATGGTAAATGCGGCTGGATCCAAACAGATGAGTTAACAAAATGCTTGCAAGAAAAAAAATGACCAGGCAAAATTAATTTTATGCAAAAAGGGTTTGTGCCGCTAGTATTTATTCTAATCATTAGTGTTTTATCGGTAGGGATTGTTGGTGGGGTTTGGTATTACAAATCTTTAACAAATATTGATCTAACTCATCCTCCTGAAGTTAAAAGGCAAAATAATGATTCTGTTGTAGTAAATGAAACTGATAATTGGAAGGTGTATAAAAGTCAGGAATATAATTTTGAGATAAAATATCCACCGACGGTGAATATTAAAGAGGAAGAGATTGTAGATCCTGGACAAATTTATAATAAATCGCATGTGTATTTTGAAATTGATGGAGGAAGGCTCGAGATTTATGGGGTATGTGGGAGAGGAATTCAGCCGATTAAAAATAAAGAAATAACAATCGCAGATCAAAAGACGATTAAGTTTTATGAAACAGAAGATAAAGGGGCAATAAAAGCTATTAATAGACCGAATTCTGATGAGTCGATTTGTTTTGGTTTTACTTTGCCGAGTAATCCAAAAAAGACAGAAGAGGTAGATAAACTATTTGATCAAATGCTTTCGACTTTTAAGTTTTTAGAGGGAAAAACGGTGTCTTGGGAAGAGGCGGTTAGGATACTAAACAGCGGACAGGTAACCGGAACATTTCAGACACATGCACTAGATGTCATTTTATATCTAAAAGATGGTAGTGAGACAAAGACAAAGGAACCAAGAATTGATGAAATACATCGGGAGATAGAAAAGTGTAGCGTCTGTAAAAAAGGTGAATTTATGATATCTACAGAGTAGTTATAATAGATAAATATCTACAAATCTTGCCGACCAGCCGGCGGTGTAGGTGTCATGATATGATTGGTTTGTGAAGATTGTGTTTACAAAGCATGTTCTAGAAGATTCAATTCCTAGGTTTGGAAAATTAGGTTGGGTGATAACTAAATCTAAAATTAAACAAACTTTAAAAGATCCTAAATGGAAAGGATTTACCAGATTTGGCCAACCAACAGCCATGAGTTTAATGGATGAGGGACATATTCTACGAGTCGTTTTTGAAGTAGAAGATGATATAATTAGAGTAATTACGGCGCATATTGCTAGAAGGGGAACTTATGAAAGCACTAAAGAGAATTAATTATAGTGAGGATGTGGATATTTTAACAATCCAGCTAGGTGACAAGAAGGTTGATGATTCATACGAGACCGATAATATGATAGTATCTGTGGCTAAGGATGGGGAGCCGGTGTTACTGGAGATTTTTAACGGTAGTAGGTTTTTAAAAGATTTAGGTAAGGTTATCCCTCAAAAGCTTCAAAGAGAAGTTTGGAAAAGCGCCAAATCGTCAATTTCAGTTTCTCATAAAATTAAGTAACTCCATTTCTTCTGTATATATTTTCTGATACTATAAATTTAATGCAAAAAGGATTTGCCTCCCTAGTGTTTATTCTAATCATTAGTGTTTTATCGGTAGGGATTGTGGGTGGAGCATGGTTTTATAAAAATAAATATTTAGAAAAGTTACAGCCGGAGGATAAGTCTGACATTATTGCAAGTATTCCTAATACATCCATTCCGGTAACTAGCTTGGAAAATATTGCCGATTGGAAGGTGTACAAGGATGAAATTTTTTCCCTTCAATATCCGCCTGATTGGGAACTAAAAGAGAATAAGGATGAAGTATTTCGGGAAGTTTATAATCCGAAAACTATTATCAGCGTTGGAAGTAATGGTTATGTTACAGCTATAGAGATGTTACCTTTTTCTGTTGAGCCTGATTTGAGAACAACGGATGGAGCCTCCCCTGTAGATATAATAGGTTTACATTTATCATTTATAGATTTTACTAAAGCTAAAAAGGTTGATTTAAGCGGTAGATTAATTGACGCTTTATTTTATGATGACGGTTGGAATGTAATTTTTTCTGATGGAAAAAATCTTGTGATCTTTGGGCCACTGGTAGATGATCTCTCTGACGGTAGCCAAATTGAGAATAAGATTTTATCGACTCTTAAATTTACGAAGATATATAAAGGGCCTTTAGAGACAAAATATAGAGGACGGTCTACATCCTTTCACATCCCGAGGGGTTATACAGGATCAATTACTAATAATAAAATTGGATCAGCTATTGAAGAGGAAGGTCATTTTAAAAATGAAAGTGAAAATATAGAGGTTTTTTATCAAGTTACAAGTTCACCGCTACCCTTAAAGTCTGACAGTTCTGCGAAACGCATATTAATTGATAACGAGTCAGGATTAAGAAGAGTTATATTAGCAGGTGTAGGTGCAGACATCTATCAACCACAAATAGAAGTAAATTATCATAATAAGGGATATGTGATATATGTATCTACTGTTTGGAATGAAGTCCAAAATAAAAAAGCTGATGTGGTACTTGATGAAATTATTAGAACGTTTAGTTTTTGAGTTTTATAATATGCAAAAAGGGTTTATTAGTCCGATATTAATGTTATCAATAGTTGGGGTTTTGTTTTTGGCGATTTCTTTGGGGTATTACTTGGGTAAAGGAGGTATTGATCAACCATTAGGAGGCGAGCTAAAAGATAGCCGCGAAATTAATAGTATTGATAAAGATGAACCAGAAAGTACTATTACTTCTCCCGCGCCTTTAAATAATCAACCAACAGTTAATAAACCAGAGGCAAGCAAAGTGAAAAGTGAAAAGATTTTATATAATGCAATGCCGACTTGGCAGACATATACCGATACCGAGGCGAAATTTCTAATCCAATATCCGGAAAATTTTAGTATACCTATATCGGGTAAAGGAAAAGCAGTTGATTTTAGAATAAAAGATCCAGAAAGTATTTTTTGTATACCAGGCTTTGAAGCCGGGGGATGTTTAAGTGGTTATATTGTGTTGATTAATGATTATGATGGTAGTTCAAGAAGGGAGTGGTTTAAGAAAAAGAATCCGGGTGTGATTAGTCGACATGAGATAAAAGAATTTGAAATTAGCGGAGCGGGCTCGTTGTTGATTTTTAATCAGGAGTTTGGTGATCCTTTGGGAGCGGTAGCGTTAATCCCAAGAGGTAATAAGATGTTTGTAATTTACTTTTACTTTTCCTCCGAAAAAGGAAATGGTAATGATGTGATAGATGATAGGTTAAGTCATCTTAAAAATATACTCTCCACTTTCAAATTTTTATGAAGCAAAAAGGGTTTGTACCTTTAGTTTTTATTTTAATTATTGGAGTTTTATCAGTGGCAATTGTTGGGGGAAACTTTTATATCAGAAGTACTTCCAAAGACAAATCCTGGACTTATAAGCAGTCATCTTCCATTAATTCACCCAAAGAGACAACAATTAATGAATCGTATACTCCAGAGTTAAAGAAAAAGATAGGGACTTCTACAAAGACAATTGATGGTTGGAAAATTTATAAGAATCCCTCTCTAGGTGTAGAATTTCAATACCCTTTAGATGGATATATCGAAGGGGAGAACAGTTCTAGCGTTGTTTTAAGACTTCCATATAGACCCAAAGGACAGGTATTAGATATACAGATATGGTTTATAAAAAATAATATTGTTTACTACCCTAGTTACCAAAAATATGGTGAATGTAACGAGAATGACGAGTACTATCAGATGTACAAGATTTATAAGGAGTTTTGTTGGGAAAAAATAGTAATTGACGGAGTAGATGTGGAATCTTTAGTGGGTGAGTATTTTTATTATATTCCAAGCTTGAAGTTGGAGATAAAACCTGATTCTAATATTTATCGGAGAAAAGAGGACCTTGAAAAGATAATAAATTCGGTTACTTTTTTAAAGTAGATAGATATCTACGAATTTTGTACTCCAACCCTTCGGCAGGCTCAGGACTTTCGTGCACGCTAGTTTATTAAATAAATGTCAATGAAGCGTGCACTCCAGCCCGCAGTTCTGGCGTCATCAAAGCCGAGGTCGATGATGTTGCCTTTGATAGCCCCGCCTGTATCCCCGGCAACTGCCATGCCATAACCTGGGATATAGATTTTGGAGCTAAGTTTAATTACCGAAGGGTCAACAGCAATAACGCCTTTTCCTGCTTTCATGCCAGTGGCAGTCCATTCATTGCATCCAGGGCATCTTGAATCATAATGAGTAGCATAGACCCGCATTTTTTTCCAATACTGTATTGATCCGCCCGGAGTATCCAAATTTTTCCATACAATTTTTGTCCCCCGCAAAATCTTTTTATCTTTTGGCTGGATAGTTTCCAAGGAGACAATTTCCCTGGCGTATTCTTCATCATCATTAGAATATATAATTTTGATGATTTTTACTTTTTTGCCATCCTCTCCTTCGTCTAGGATTTTTTCCTCACCGGCCTCTGTTTCGGGATCATCTTCAAAAATGGTTTTTTTAGGCAAAACCTCTGTTTCTTCCTGCAATTTTTCAGTGAAAGAGGACTGAGTAGTAATTGATTGGTTGATAGGCAGGGTTTGAGTTGGAGAAGGGGTAGATTCTCCTAAAACTGATGGTGGTTGGAGGATGCTTTTGGCAAAAGCTGTGAGAATAATTATTAATATAATTCCGAGATAACGCTCCATAATTTTAAATTATTTAGGCATTTAGCCAATCCTCAGCATCATGTATACTAACATCATCATCAAAACTATCAGCGTCTTTAAAATTAGTATTACTTAGGATAAGCGCTTGTGGGATATCAGACAAAAAGCGTGAGATTAAATTATTGGATCTGGTACCAAAATACAATCTTTGTCTGGTATAAGTTAGAAAAAGTTTATTTTTGGCCCTGGTGATTCCCACATACATCAGTCTTCTTTCTTCTTCCAACTCATTAATATCCAGCATGCTTCTGGAGTGAGGGAACAAGCCTTCCTCCATACCCACTATGAAAACTGTGGAAAATTCCAGTCCCTTGGCACTATGCAGAGTCATTAAAGTGACAGTCTCTTGTTGGTTACTTGTAGCCTGCTTTTGGTTGGGGATATAACCGTTTTCTACTAAAGCCACATTTTCCAAAAAGCCTATTAAATTGGGAAATTCCTCAGCTACAGACCTTAATTCCTTAACATTTTCTATCTTGCCTTTACCCTCATCTGTCCCGTTGTCTAAGTACGCAAGATAGCCGGTTTTTTGTAGTATCAGATCCAGTAACCCCAAAGTGGGATACTGATCTAAATTAGCAGAAATTTCTTGGTAAACTTGTTTAAGTTTCCCTAATCTGCCTTTGCCAATTTTTTCAGCTCTTTTTAAAGAGACAGAATCTGTCGGATTTTGCAATAATCTCAAATAAGATAGGACATCTTTAATTTCTTTTCTTTCATAAAAACTTACCCCTCCGACTAACCTATAAGGCAGACCACTTTTTAAAAATTGCTCTTCTAAGGCACGGGATTGGGCATTAGTCCGATAAAGAATAGCAAAATCAGAAAGACGGCCAGCTATTTTTGAAATTATAACCTTAATCTGATCAATTATAAAAAGAGCTTCTTCTGTTTCATTTCTTAGTTGCACCACTTCTATTTTTTCCCCTGTGTCTTGATCTGTCCAGAGTTTCAAGATGGGGTGGGAGCGGTTTTTGGAAATAACTGCATGCGCTGCATCCAAGATATTTTGGGTTGATCGGTAGTTTTGCTCCAGGTTAAAAATTTTAACATTGGGATAATCTTTCTCAAAATTGACAATGTTTCTAAAATCAGCTCCCCTGAATGAGTAGATACTCTGCGAAGCGTCTCCCACCACACAAATATTTTTATGCCTGTTGGACAAATATTTAGAAATTAAATACTGGGCAGGGTTGGTATCTTGATATTCATCAATTAAAATATATTTAAATTGAATTTGATAATGGGTTAAAATAGAGGTTTCAGTTTGAAAAAGCTGAATGGTTTTTAAAAGCAGGTCATCAAAGTCCAAAGCACTATTTTTATCTAAAATTTTTTGATATTCCAAATAAATTTTAGCCACAGTTTCTTGGTAGTAGCCTCTGGCATATTTTGGGTATTCCAAGGAAGAAATTAACTCATTTTTAGCAGAAGAGATGGTGGCCCTAACACCATAGGGGGATGTTTTTTGGGTGGGGATATTCAAATTTCCCATAGCTTCTTTAATAGCATCCAAAGCATCTGATTCATTATAAATGGCAAAGCCAGGGGGAAGCCCCAAAACTTTGCCCTCTTTTCTTAAAATTTTGGCGCAAAAGGAGTGAAAAGTACCCATGATAGGAATAGTTGGTAGTTCGTAGTTGGTAGTTCGTAGTAAGTTTTTAATTCTTTCAATCATCTCATGGCTGGCTTTATTGGTAAAGGTTAAACAAAGGATATTTTCTGGGGGAATTTTTTTCTCAGAAATTAAGTATGCTACCCGGTATGTTAAAACTCTGGTCTTACCGGAACCTGCTCCGGCTAAAATTAAAATCGGGCCTTCGGTTACTTGGACAGCTTTTTGTTGGATAGGGTTTAGATCATCTAGAAGGCTGGAAGTATCGGACATGGTGGATAGTTTAGCATTAAAGAGTTTAATTGACAAAAACTTTATTGTTTCATAAAATACCCAGCAGCTTGCTGAATGGTAACCAAACGAAACAAGAACTTTCGCTTGCGATACCTCGCATCTTGATGCGAGGTAGTTCATTACTACTTCTCAAAAAAATTATTTAGTGGTATTATCTTTCTACTATGTCAGTGAAACTATTAGACTTCTGGGCGGTTTGGTGCGCTCCATGCAGAATTATGAATCCGATTATTGAAGAGCTGGAAAAAGAATTAGCCGGTAAAATAGAGGTTGTGAAGATAAATGTGGATGAAAAACCGGAAGAGGCTTCCAAATATGGGGTAATGAGCATTCCTACTTATGTAATTGAAAAAGACGGTAAGGAAGTTGACAGAAAAATCGGCGTTACAGCTAAGGCTGACTTGCTAAAATTACTCCAAAGTTGAATTTCAAAGATAGAGTGATTCAAATTATCGGAAAAATTCCTTATGGTCGGGTGACCACTTATGGGACTGTGGCAACCTTGGCCAATGTTCCCAGGGGAGCAAGATTAGTAGGAGGGGTGCTTCATTTTAATATTGAAGTTGCACCATGGCACAGAGTGATTAACAGGCATGGTTTTATCTCTACCAAATGTTTGGATCACCCCAAAGCTTTACAAAAAGCCCTTTTGGAACAAGAGGGAATAGAAGTATCAGATGATTTCATGGTAAACTTGGATAAATATGGGTGGTATGGATAAAAATATTTGGGTGATAGCAAATTGGAAAAGTAACAAAACTATAGCAGAGGCATTAGATTGGGTGTCCAAAGTGGGATCATATATTCCTAAAAAGGAAAACTTTAAGGTAGTAGTTTGTCCCACCTATAGTTGTATATCAGAAGTTAAAAAAGCCATCAAAGTAGGCAATTTTCCTCTACTGGTGGGAGCACAAGATTTATCACCGTTTAAAGCGGGAGCTTATACAGGTGAAGAATCAGCTGTTTTATTAAAAGACTTGATCGAGTTTTCTATATTAGGTCACTCGGAAAGACGGAAAAATTTTGGCGAGACCGATGAAATGGTAGCCCAGAAAGTTCAACAGGCGTTAGCAAATAATATTATTGCGTTGGTATGCGTTCAAGGAGAGGAAACTTTAATACCAGAGCAGTGTAGCCTAATAGCTTATGAGCCAATTTGGGCAATCAGTACTGGTTTGACCAATACTCCGGGAGCAGGTAAAGCTGACAATCCGGAAAATGCAGAAATTGTGGCCAAATTTTTTAAGCAAAAATATGGAAATAATCTGGAAGTGATTTATGGTGGTAGTGTCAGCTCCGCAAATGCCAAGGGTTTTGTAAGTCAACCAAACATTAATGGTATCTTAATCGGTAATGCTTCTTTAGACCCCGGGGAATTTATCGCAATCTGCAAGTCATGTTTGGAGTAAAGAATAAGTGGAACAATTAAGACGTCTTGATTTAGGCAAAGATAAAAAAAATCAATCACTGAAGACCAGAAAAGTTAAAAAGACTATCAAAGGATTAGCACCTTTTGTTGTAATAATCGTTGTTTTAACTTCGTTGGCTATTTTTTTGACCACTTTATCCGGTTCAAATTCTTACGTTAGTTATATTTTCTCCGGCACTGGTTTAAAATCAACAGATAATCGGGTTAATGTACTGCTTTTAGGCATTGCCGGCGGATTACATGATGGAGCAAATTTAACAGATACAATCATGGTTGCTTCATATAATCTGAAAACCAATCAGCTTTTTCTTTTTTCCATTCCTAGAGATCTTTGGTTACCCTCCTTAAAAAGTAAAGCCAATGCTGTTTATGAAATTGGTTCTTCTCAAAATAATGGCTTAGGACTGTCTAAAACTGTGATGGGTAATATTTTGGGCATACCGGTTCATTATGCCTTAAGAGTTGATTTTAGGGGTTTTGTAAAAGCTTTAGATGTAATAGACGGGATAGATGTTTTGGTGGAAAAATCCTTTGACGATTACCAATATCCAATCCAGGGTAAGGAAGGTGACTTATGCGGTTTTGAGGAAAAAGAGATTGATTTTGATCAAGATCAGGCCAAGAAGCTTAACATTGAGCCGGGTAAAAGAAAAGTACTGATTGCACCTGATGGGAACATTGCCACTGATTCTGCCGAAGAAGACAAAGGCATTAAATATTTTAGCTGCAGGTATGAACATATTAGTTTTGATGGTGGTAAAACCCATATGAGCGGAGAGATAGCTTTGGCCTTTGTCCGTTCGCGTCACGGAACCAATGGTGAAGGGTCGGATTTTGCCCGTTCAAAAAGACAACAAAAGGTTTTGGAGGCAGTCAGAAACAAAATATTATCTTTAAAAACCTTGGCAAACCCGCAAAGGATAGGGGATTTAGTGAAAACCTTTGGTAAAAGTATTGATACTGATATTGCTGTCAAAGATGCGCTTGAGTTTTATAAGTTGTCCGGCAAGTTAGATAAAGCTTATAATTTTGTGATAGATGATTCTTTGAAAAAAGGTCTGCCGGACGGGAGAACTTCTTTGCTGATTCGACCTCGATCTGCAGATTATGGAGGAGCTTATGTTTTAGTATCTCAAGATGATGACTTTTCTATTATTCATGGATATGTTAGGAAAATACTGACAGGGGAGGTAAAATTGGATGAAGCCACTGCTGCTGCACGGCCCCGCTAAAATTTCTTCTAGAAAGAAGCTAATAGAGTTAAAGCAAAAATTTGATACAAATAATGTGGTGGTTTTTGAGGAAGGATTTGATTTACAAGCAGTACTGGGTACCATGGCAACACCTTCTCTTCTGTCTCAGAAGCAATTGATTATCTTGGAAAATCCTTCAGAAGATTTATCTAACTTTCCACTATCAACTTTTCATGATCAACTAGTTTTATGGTTTGATCATTCAGTCAATGAGAAAAGACCAATAATAGAATGGTTTAAAAAAAATGGCCAGATCCTCTTTTTCCCAGAAAATAAAGAAGTGTCTGTATTTCCCTTTTTAGATTCTTTGGCTGCAGGTGATAAAAAAGCCTACCTTATGGCACAAAAATTAAAGGATGAAGGTTTTGATATTTTTTATTTTATTATCATGACCTTTTACTTACTGAGAAATTTAGTAGTCACTCCCAAAAATGCTCCACAGTTTGTCGCTGGTAAACTGCAAAGACAAAGACAAAAATTCCCTCTTGAGAGAATAAAAAGACTTTATCATGATGTTTTATGGTTAGATTTTAAGATTAAATCAGGATTACTGGAAAAAGAGCAGGCAGAATTTTTACTAATTAACAAATTCATACAAAATGAGCCTTAAAAGTTACAGTATTTGTTACTAAAAAAGTTGACATTTATCTGTATTTATGACAGTATCATTATATGAATATTAACCCCGCTAGCATTATTCCTATTACTAAAGCCCGTGGTAAATTGGGTGATTTGGCAGAAACAGTAAGAGGAGAAAGTTATGTTTTTAACAAAAGGAGGTAATCCCAAAGCTGCTTTGGTGGATATCACCTATTTGACAAAACTGCAAAAGATAGTTCGCGGTATCTATCAAAACTTTTATTGATCCCCGCCTCTTAAAATATACTAGGGAGTTTAGTGACCAAGAAATTGAAGACTGGTTAAGAGAAGATGCTCTCTAGATGAAAACAGTGTTTGTTGACTCAAGCGTACTTCTCTCTGCTGTTAATTCTCCGATAGGTGGCTCTACTAAACTTTTTACTTTAACCAAAATTTCATTGATAACTTCAAGAGTAATTTTAACTGAAACCGAAAGAAATATTCGAGCCAAACTTGAAAGTTACCATCTGGAAAGATTCTTTAAGCTTGTTGGTAAGATGACAATTGCTGATCATTTGTCAAAGGAGCAGTTAATTAAAAAAGCTAAAAAGATAATAGCAGAAAAAGATGCGGTAATTTTAGCAGAAGCAAAAGAGGCAGCAGTTGATTTTTTAATCACTCTTGATAAAAAGCATTTTTTAACTGATCAAGTAAGTAATTTTTTAAAACCCAAAAAGGTTTTAATCCCCAAAATGTTACTAAACAAGGATTATTAAAAAACTAAACATAATTTGAGGTTTTTTTAAGTCCGAATTCATTGTGAACCTAAACTTTTCAGTTTTTGGGACATTAAATTTAGGTCTTTTTGGTTAACTTCCCCATCTTCATTTAAGTCCGCTTTTTGATTTTTAGGATTTTTGCCCAGGTTTTGTAAAATAATGGAATTATCGGCAGCATTAATTTTTCCATCGCCGTTTAAGTCATAAATAGTTAGGTCATTTTTGATAAAACTGGATGAAGGAGTTTCCTCTTCAGCAGTCAGGTCAATATTTTGGCCTATCTTGAAAGGAGGAAGAGGTTTGGAAGATAGTTTTAATTTAAAAAGAAGAGTAGCTTCTCCTTTACTGGAAACAATAGTCAGTTTGGCAACTAATCCTTCTGTCAATGGGTAGATACCAGATAAATCTTCTTTTCTGATTTGTGATAAAGGGATTAAGAAATTACCAGAAGAAATTTTGGCAGATTGGGTGACAGCTGACGGGATAGATAAATAGGCAATACCGTCACCTAAAGGTGTGTCTCCATCTAATACTGAACCGATGATCGGGTTAAATCCTGCTTTGTCCTGGATAGGAGAAGCAGTGGTAAAATTAAAAGTAGCTGAGGGTATTTTTCCGGAAATGATTTTAAATTGGTAGGTGGTTTTAGGAAGGAGGTTTTTAATGCTGATATAGTGAGTTGAACGAGGTTTTGGCGTATTTGTATCTCTATCGTCTAAAGCTGTTTGTTCGGTGGGGTTATTTTGACCAAAGGTGATAAAAGATAATGCCTCAGTGTTAGTTTGAAAAGAGATTACCAGCCAATCATCGCTGATGTTGGTAAAAGCTATATTTTGAGGAGTGAAGTCTGGGGCGGCTTTAGAAAGAAATGCCTGCTCCCGCAAAACTATATAAACACCAGTAGCAATGCCGACAAAAATTATCCCCAGTCCTAATAAAGTTGGTATTTTAAATTTGTTGAAAAAATCTTTCATGGCTGGGACTCAACTTCTTGAGTATTAAAATCGGGGCTGATTGGTTCGATTACTTCTTGTAGTTTGGTAGGTATCTCTACTTGTGAGCGGGCATGCAGTATATCAAATATCACCCAAGCGCAAATTGTGATAAAAGTAAAGATAGCGGCAATCAACCATTCTTTTTTCGTCATTTAAGAAAGTAGGCCTTTCCGGATAAGGACATAATTAATCCTGAACCCTCGCTTGCTTTAGACAAAGATAAGTTGTCTACGGAAATTAACCTACTACTTGTTTTCAACTCCTGCAAGAGGGCAAATAATTTTTGATAAGTACCCTCCACATTGAAAGTAAAAGAGATTTCTGAAAGACTGCCAACCTTGGCTTCATTTTTAATGTCTATGGTCAATGGTTGGATTTGCAGTGCTGAGATGGAGGCTTCGTGTATTTTGGCTGTTTGTTCCAATGTTTGGGTTACTGATTGTAAACTGACTGTATCGGGAATGGCCTCAGATATTCTATCCTTAATATCTTGATCCAAATTCTCGTAATTTTTTTTACCTTGCGATAGGTTGTTTGCTTTTTGGGTAACTTTTTGCAACACTTCATTTGAATCAGCTAATTTTTTTTGCAATACCAGAATTGTTTCAACAGTGGGTTTGATTGCAAAAATGATAAAGATGGCAGTTACTAGCAGGGTGAATATGGTTGGTCCATAATTTCTGACAATAGGAAGACGGGTAACTGGTTTAACATAGCTAAAATAACTTGAATATAAAAAAGAATTTTTTTTCATAAACTCTTTTCTCCCCCTGCTGCAAGATTAGTGGTAGCAGTAACTGTAAAAGTAATATTGCCTTTTTCCAGTCCGACGCTGGCCAGGTTAATCTCGGAAAAGGTTTGGTCGCTTTTTAATCCTTGGATAAAGCTGGTTAAATCCGTGTTAGTTTGGGATTGAGCGTTGATTTGAACAGAAGCCTTACTAATATTTTTTAAGACATTCAGAGTAGTAATTTTGACTCCTGTCGGTGTTTGGTCGGCAATTTTTTTTAAAATTGTGGAATAGTCCACAGAATCGGTTTTAATACTACTAATGTTTGCCAGTTTAAGTTGAGTTTGTCTGATTAAAATTTCATCAAGTTTTAAGCTTTCAATGTAAGGGATTTGTTGTTCAATTGCTTCTTTTGTGGAGGCTAAATCCGCATCCAGTTTAAAGCGGGTGCCAAAAGCAATTAAAACTATTGCCTCTACAAAAATAAAAATATAACGGCCTGTGGACAATAGCCAGCGGATCAGTTTGACAGCCAGTTTTTCCGGATTGCTTTGAGGTTTTAAAAGATCCAAATTAATTACCATCTTTGGATTGCTATTTTTTGGCATGAGGTAATTATAAGGATCTGCTTCGCACTTCGCAATGGAATATTTTACTTGTGCTCGCAGAACCTGTTCTTTCTTTAAAGAAGAATTATACTAGGATCTAGGGATTTAGGGTATAGGGGTTAGTTGACGATCCCCCTTTACACCTTTGGATAATCTGGATTTAAGTCTTGCTGCTTTACTTTCACTTGTGAAAGAAGGATACGACATCAACTTTGCCAATCTTGACTTAAGTCTAGCAGACTTATTGGGATGAATGAGGTGGACTTTGGCAGCTTTGTCCAAAGCAGAATAAGCAGCTTGTAAACTTTCGGAAGTTTGTAAAACTCTGGCTTTTTTAATTAAAGACTTCAAGGTTGTCTCTCTTTTTTTATTACGAGCTGTTCTGACCTTATCTTTGCGTACTTTTTTAATAGCTGATTTAATGACTGGCATACTTTGGGGAATAGTATCACAAGCTACTATTACAACGCAAGGTTATCTATTATAATTATCACCAAAACATGGTTAAAAATCTTTTCTCTCTTTTGTATTCCAGGCAGACTTCAATTTTGTCAGCAGCAACGGTAATTGCCACTACCTTAATGTTTTCTAAAATACTGGGTTTGATTCGTGATCGGCTACTAGCCCATGTTTTCTCACCAGATAAGATAGATATTTTTTGGGCTGCTTTTAGATTACCGGATCTAATCTTTCAGATAGTAATTTTGGGAGCTTTATCGGTAGCTTTTATCCCTGTTTTCACCGAACATTTTGAGAATAAAGGAAAAGAAGATGCGTTTGAAATGGCAGGGGCTGTACTTAATGTATTTTTGACAATATTTATTTTAGCCACAATTTTAATTTTTATTTTGGCTCAACCAATCATCTCATACATAATCGCGCCCGGCTTTAGCCCGGAAAGACAAATGCAGGTTGTAGTGTTGACCAGGGTTATTCTTTTTGGCCAAATTATCTTAGTCCTGGGTTCTTTTTTCATCGGCATTTTGCAATCTTTCCAAAGATTTATTATCCCTGCGCTTGCCCCGCTCTTTTATAACCTAGGTATTATTTTAGGAATTGTATTTCTATCTAAATCGTTCGGCATTATGGGGCCGGCTTTGGGGGTAGTTTTGGGGGCAATTCTTCATGCATCTGTTCAACTGCCTTTGGTTTGGGCAATGGGGTTTAGGTTTAATATGTCTTTGACATTTTTTCATCCGGGAGTTAAAGAAATATCGAAACTGATGAGTGTTAGAACTTTGGGACTGGCTGCTGAACAGATTAATGAAACAGTTGGTTTAGCTTTGGCATCATTGGCTTCGATTGGGTCTGTGACTTATTTGACTTTTGCCCAACACTTGCAGGTTGTGCCTATCGGACTTTTTGGAGCGACTTTGGCTCAGGCTGCTCTGCCTGTACTTTCGTCCGAAAGAGCCCGTGGCAGGATCGAGGAATTTAAAATAACAATATTGACTACCTTACACCAAATTCTTTTTTTAACACTGCCAGCAACAGCAATTTTAATTGTCATCAGAATACCTGTAGTCAGATTAGTTTTTGGCGCTTCCCAATTTAACTGGGAAGCCACTGTTTTAACCGGTGCAACAGTGGCTCTTTTGGCAGTGGGATTATCTGCTCAAGCTATCTCTCTTCTTTTAGTCAGAGGTTTTTATGCCCTCAAAGATACTAAAACACCAGTGGCTGTTTCCTTAGTTGTGGTGATGTTAAATATTATACTGAGTTTATATTTTATTGTTAGTCTAAAACTTGATGTTTGGGCAATAGGAGCTGCTAATTCTATTGCCTCAATTCTGTCAGCAATTTTGCTTTTCTTAACCCTTCATTTTAAGATCGGTAAATTTAACTTAAAAATTGTGATAGCCCCTCTTCTTAAGATGTTGATGGCTACCGTGATTATGGGTATGGCGCTGTATATCCCAATAAAACTTTTGGATCAGGTTATTTTTGATACTACCAAAACTATTAATCTTATAGTGCTGACAGGGGTATCCTCAATTTTTGCTTTATCCATATATGTGACAGTAGTTTGGTTTTTGAAAGTTAGAGAGTTGGATACTTACGTTGAGCTTTTGAGGAAATTGAGTAAATTTCAGACAAAACTTAAGTCTAAAGAGGTTTTACCCGAGATTGTTTAATCAGGAATTGGTACAATAGCTTCCGTGAATATTAGAAATTTTTCAATTATTGCCCATATTGATCATGGCAAGTCTACTTTAGCTGATAGGCTTTTGGAAATTTGTCAGACAGTACCGAAAGACAAGATGAAACCGCAGCTATTGGATTCCTTGGCTCTTGAGAGAGAACGCGGCATTACAATTAAGCTAGCACCTGTGCGTTTGCAGTACACTTTTAACTTTAAACTTTACACTTTGAACTTAATTGATACTCCCGGTCATGTTGATTTTTCTTATGAGGTTTCCAGGTCTTTGGCAGCAGTTGAAGGAGTAGTATTATTGGTTGATGCTACCCAAGGCATTCAGGCTCAAACTTTGGCACACGGATTAGCAGCTTTAGAACAAAATTTAACCTTAATCCCCGTTATTAACAAAATTGATCTGCCAAATGCTGATATAGAAAATACAAAAAAAACAATCGGTGAAACTTTTGGTTTTTCGCAGCAGGAGATTATTTTAGTCTCTGCAAAAACCGGAGAAGGGATGGAAAAACTTTTGCAAGCCATAATTGAGCGTATCCCCTTTCCAAAATCCGCAGGTGTCAACGTATTCCACCCCAAGGGTGGAAGTAAATTTAGGGCTTTGATATTTGATTCGTTTTATGATTCATTTAAGGGAGTAGTGGCTCAGGTGCGGGTATTTGAGGGTAGTACCCCAAAAAACCAGTCCCAAATTAACTTCTTGGGAAGCAAAGCTGCTGGTCATATCCTGGAGGTTGGTTATTTTACCCCCCAGCTTACTCCGACTGAGAGTCTGACTGTCGGGGAAATAGGCTATATAGCAACCGGGTTAAAACAACCGGATAAAGTGAAGGTAGGTGACACAATTGCTTTGGATTTTAATACAGAACCCTTGCCAGGTTATAAGGAGGTAAAGCCAATGGTGTATGTTGGTCTTTATCCAATTAACCAGGATGAATTTCATGATATTAATAAAGCTTTAGATAGATTTAGATTAACTGATCCTGCTTTTACTTATGAGCTGGAATATTCCCAAGCTTTAGGGGCTGGGTTTAGATGCGGTTTTTTAGGCTTGCTTCATGCGGAGGTGGTACAGGAAAGGTTATCTAATGAATTTGGTGCAGATCTTTTGGCTACTGCTCCATCAGTTGAGTATCTGGTAGGCGATCAAGTGATCATTAACCCTTCAGAATTAGATCCTCAATTGCTTGCCTCCTCAGGACGACTACAAGAACCGTGGGTAAAATTGAAGATATTTGTACCAAAAGAATATATTGGCAGCGTAATGGAATTAACGGCGGAGAAAAGAGGTCGATTTTTAAATATGCAGCATTTTGGTCCTCAGATTGAACTTTCTTACCAGATGCCGCTTTCTGAGCTAATAACCCAATTTTATGATATGTTAAAATCAGTTACTTCCGGTTTTGCTTCATTGGACTGGGAATTTTTGGAGTTTAGAGAGGTGGAGGGGGTAAAAGTGGATATTTTGGTGGCCGGTGAAAAAGTTGATGCGCTATCACAGATTGTGGTCAGACAAAAAGCTCAAACCTTTGGCAGAAAGATGGTGGAAAAGTTAAAAGAAGTTTTACCAAGACAAAATTTTGAGATAGCAATTCAGGCTGCAATTGGAGGAACTATTATTGCCAGGGAAACAATTTCTCCGTTCAGAAAAGATGTGACAGCCAAATTATATGGTGGAGACAGGACCAGAAAAGATAAACTTTTGGAAAAACAAAAAAAGGGTAAAAAAAAGATGAAAATGGTAGGTAGAGTTGAAATCCCCCAGGAGGCATTTTTGTCGATCTTAAAATCTTAATAATAAGATATTACGAGATCAATATTTACAAATCTATGTTTCTTGTTTTTATAGGAAATACTTGTTATAAATCTGATATATGAATGTTGTGGGGTATGTTATCTAAGAAATATGTCAGCAAAACAAGAGATTGTTATTCCTAAAGGTAATGATTGGCAATTTTCGGACAGAAACAGAATAGCCGCACCAAGATTTGGATTAAGAGAAATTACCGCTCCGTCAGTGTTAGTGAGAGATTTAAGCAAAGACATTAGGGATAATTGTATGTCTCGGGGTTGGGTTTTTACATCATTGGTGACAATGGATGGTTCTTATTTGTTATTTGTATATATTAATGCAGGACAACCGTCTACACTTGATTCTATCCCCGAACCAGAGGCTATCCTGTCTAAAAGAATGCTGGGTGAATATCTAATACCTGGTAATAATTGGGCAATTGATTCGAAGCTACTTAATAGAAATTTAGGTAGAGCTAATAGGGTAGCTACTCAGGGAGAGCTAATGTATAACGAATGGTCTCCAGATGGGTTTGCTCGAATTTACTACCAAACAGGTGTAGCTTTGGCTTTAGTTAGGAGTAGAACTTTGGAGGATGAAGAAAAAAGATTAACAAGAAAAGGACAAGCAGTAGTTGCTGATGCAAATGCAAGAATTCGAGTAATTCAAGAAGAAGCAACAAAAAAAATAAAAATTATTGAACAAGCTTTACGTGAAGTAACAGACTTAAAAATGACAGACCCACTCTCTTTAATTTAAGAATAACCAACATAAGAAAAATTTTTCTCAAATAGACCACTTGATTAAAAGTTTAATTTATGACTACACTGGAAGTAGCAAAAGGAAGGGGGTGAGATTTATGAAAATGCTTCATATGGCTGCCTTTACCCTTTTAGTGGTTGGTGGTCTTAATTGGGGTCTTTGGGCCTTGTTTAATTTTAATCTTGTCAACACCATATTGGGTGCTTGGCCAGTAGTAGAAAAGTTAGTGTATATTTTGGTTGGGGCGTCAGCTGTCTATATTGCAGCTACACACATGAACGACTGCAAAATTTGTTCTAAGTCGTAGGTAATTATTTCCTAAAAAATTTTAGGAATCTATCCCCCTCCATCTGGAGGGGGATTTTGATAGAATACAAATTAATGAAGATTGTAAAACCAGCTAAGCTAAATTCAGGAGATACCGTTGGAATAGTGGCCCCCTCTTTGCCAGTTCTGTCTTCTTTTAAGAAAAATTATGAAAAAGGGAAAAAGGTGATTGAAGATTTAGGATTTAAGATTAAAGAAGGAAAAACAATTGGAAAGACAAGATGGTGGGCAGCAGGAACCCCCCAAGAAGTGGCAACAGATATCAATTCAATGTTTGCTGATAAAAATGTTAAGGCAATTATGGCTCAAACAGGTGGTTATTCCGCCTCTTTAGTTTTGGAGTATCTCAACTATGAACTGATAACTAATAACCCCAAACCATTTATAGGTATGTCTGATGTGACAAATTTTCATTTGGCATTTTTGACCAAGTGTCAGCTGGTAGGATTTCATATGGATGATGTCACCTTCGGGTTTGGACACTCCTGGGCTCAAGGAGAAGATTTGTTGGCTGAATTTCAAAAGCAAATGTTTTTAAAATTCTTAACCCTGCCTGAACCTGCAGGAGTGATAGGTGCTTTAACTGAATGGGAAGGATGGAGAGAAGGCAGTGCCCAAGGCCATTTAATAGGCGGGAATTTACATTTATTAGCTAATTTAATTGGTACAGAATATTTTCCTGCTAAAGATACATTTGATGGGGCCATACTTTTTTGGGAAGAGGTGGGAGAGCCTCTACACAATATTGCTAGATTTTTAACTCATTTAAAGTATGCGGGGGCTTTAGAGAAAATTTCCGGCATGTTAATTGGAAAAATTACTTATATTAAGCCTTCCAGAGAAAAAGAAGTTATTGCACCTACTGTTTCCGAGATGGTTATGGATTTATTAAAAAATTACAAATTTCCCATCATGGCCAATTCAGACTTCGGCCATTTCACAGTCAATACCCCCATGCCACTTGGTATTAAAGTTTCCTTTGATACTTCCAAAAAGCAGTTAAACTTTTTAGAATCTGCTGTTATATAAAAACCCTTCTACCTCCGAGGTAGGATTAACTTCTAATTATTTGGCAGTTGGGGCATCTTAAGGAGGTATCAGCATAAATTTTAGCTGTTTGGTTAGATAATTTAAAGACTAACTGTGAATCCTCGTCTATGGTAAAAATATCAGGGCTGTTATCAAAAGATAAGGTGGCTTTGCCTCTGGTAAGCTGGAAAGTTATCAAATCTTGATCAGAAAGATAAAGTGGATCAATTTTTTGAGTAGTATTATTAAAAGCTACCCCAAATCCTTTGTCAAATGTTTGGCGGGTGATTGATTGAAAATAACCTGTTGAGCCAAAAGGAGTGGAAATGACAATGCCATCACCTATAAGAAGAGATCCTTCGTTTCGCTCAACATGACTAACAGGGTGGGTTTTAAATCTGATGGTGTGAGTTGGGTCAGAATTTCTGATCACAAAATCATTTAAAGCATAAAAGGTTTTATAAAGCAATGTTATTTCGAGTTTTCTGTATTCTTTTAATTGAAGTTTGTCCTCTCTTAATTTTTTTAACACTAACTCATCAGCGTGATTGAGACATTTTTTACAAAAGTCACTGTTTCTGATAGGAAGTTTAGGGATGTTGGGATAATGCCTTTCTGCAGATAATAGGGTGCCATCCCCTCCAAAAGTAACCACAATCTGGGGGTTTGAATAAACAATCTCCAATCCTAAATCTTTGGCTAATTTTTCGATATTTTTAGTATTCTGACCGTTCAGTAAAACTCTCATGATGCAAATCATACTACTTTTTTCGTATACTAGAAAGTTAAACTATGAAAAATAAGAAAAATAAAATCTCTCCTTTTTTGGCCCTAAAAGTAGCTAATTTTAGAAACTACCTGTTTGGTGCTTTTTTGTCTGAGGTTGGTAGTCAGATGCAAGTGGTGGCTGTTGCTTGGCAAGTTTACGAGATGACGCGAAATCCGGCTTCTTTGGGACTAATAGGGCTTGCTAATTTTTTACCGATCATTTTATTTTCTTTAATTGGAGGATTAGTGGCTGATAAAGTTGACCGGAGGAAACTGCTGATTACCAGTCAGCTTTGCCAGTTGACTTTGGCATTAATTCTTTTTACAGCGACTATAACCCATCTGATAAATCCTTGGATGATTTATTTGATTTTGGTTTTTGTGGCCACTGCTCAGTCTTTTTCCATCCCTGCAAGACAAAGTGTGATGCCTTACCTGGTTCCCAGGTCTTTATTTATGAATGCAGTTTCTTTAAATGTCTTACAATTTCAGGGGGCTACCATGATTGGCCCTGCCATAGCCGGATTCTTAATTGGAGGTGTGGGAGTATCTGCCGTGTATTTGTTTAATGCCATCTCTTTCCTATTTTTTATCGGGGCGCTGCTATCTTTAAACGTATCTTTGCAAAAACACGATGCCGATGAAGTAGAATTCAATTTGGCCTCAATAATGGAAGGCGTCAGGTATGTTTTAAAAACCCCCATTCTTTATGCCACCATGATTTTGGATTTTTCTGCCACTTTTTTTGGCACTGCTACAATATTGATGCCCTTATTTGCCCAGGATGTTTTGCATGTTGGCCCAAAAGGTTTAGGGTTACTATATTCCGCTCCGGCCATTGGCGGAGTATTGGCAGGGGTTTTATTGGCTGCCTTACATAAAAAAATTGAGCATCAAGGCAGGACCATTATTTATGCTCTGACTGTTTATGGGATAGCCACAATCGGATTTGGTTTATCCAAAAACTTTCTCCTTTCCATATGCTTTTTAGTTTTAGTCGGGGCAGGAGATATGGTTTCCACAATTATCAGAAATACCATCAGGCAGATCATCACCCCCGATAATCTTAGAGGCAGGATGTCATCGGTAATGAGGATATTCTTCCAGGGAGGGCCGCAGTTAGGGGATATGGAAGCAGGATTTTTAGCCAAATTAATTGGCGGGCCAGCATCGGTGGTAATAGGAGGAGCTGGGGTTTTGCTGGTTTTGGCCTTACTAACTTTTAGAAATAAAACCTTAAGGCAGTATCATGGGAAAGATTTGGTTGTTTAAAGAAATTTAAAAGGGCTTGACAAAAGTTAGCACTCATTGTAAGCTACTGCTAGTCTAAAAAAACATGACAGAATTGACTGATCGACAACAGGCACTTTTAAAAGCAATTGTGGAAGAATATATTGAGTTAGCTGAACCTATTGGTTCTGAGGTGATTGAAAAGAAATATAATTTGGGGGTCTCCCCTGCCACTATCAGAATTGAGATGGTCAGGCTGACTGATTTGGGGTATTTAAGGCAGCCTCATACCTCTGCAGGTAGAACTCCTACTTCTATGGGGCTAAGGTTTTACATTTCTCAGCTGATGAAGGAAAAGCAACTGCCAGTAACAGCAGAGGTTTCTATTAAGGAAAAGCTGATGGCCAACAGGTTTAAAACCGGGCGTTTGATTAAAGAGGCTGTTTCTGCCTTGGCAAAGCGCTTAGATATGTTAGGACTGGCAATTGATGATGAAGGTCAATTGTATTATGCAGGGGCTGCCAATATTTTGGATTGGCCTGAGTTTTACGATATTGATGTGACTCGGTTTGTTTTATCGCTTTTTGATGAAAACCCCAGGTTGAAGGAGATTATTGGTAAAGCTGTAGGATCAGATCCAATACATATTTTGTTTGGTGAAGAGATGGATTTTGAGTATTTACATTCAACAGGCTTTGTTTTTACCAAGTATGATGTGACTCTGGATAAAACCGGAGTAATCGGAGTAATCGGCCCTGCCAGGATGAATTTTGCTCTGGTTTTGCCTTATGTCAAGTATGTCAGAAATTTGCTTAATGAAGCAATAAGAATGTAGTAGCAAGTATTATGGGAAAAAAACAGGAAAAAACAAAAATAGAAGAATTAGAAAGTAAAGTTAATGATTTGGAGAATCAGCTAAAAAGAGCAGTGGCTGATTATCGGAATTTGGAATCTAGGATTAGTCAGGGTAGGTCTGAGTGGACTAAGTATGTAGGAGCAGAGATAATCAGAAAAATATTGCCGGCTTTGGACCATTTAGAAACAGTCATAGAATCAGGTCGGCAGGTCTTAAGCGAGCAAAGCGAGTCAAAGGATTGGTTTAGAGGAGTAGAGTTGGCTGTAAAGGAATTAAATCAGGTTTTAGCGCAGGAAGGTTTGGATCAGATTGCAGCAGACGGACAATTTGATCCAAACCTTCACGAGGCAGTTGACACAGGGGAGGGGGAAGATAATAAAATATTAAAAGTAGTCAGACGCGGGTATACCTTAGAAGGGAAGGTACTAAGACCAGCCCAGGTGGTGGTGGGACGATCAAACGAGAAAGGAGAAATTAGCTAAAAAGTATATGTCAAAAATCGTTGGAATAGATCTTGGAACAACAAATTCATGTGTGGCTGTAATGGAGGGTGGAAAACCTAAAGTTATCCATTCTGCTGAAGGGGAAAATATTATCCCTTCTGTGGTTAATCCCATTAAAAATATTGTGGGCAGGGTGGCCAAACGTCAGGCTGTAGTTAATCCTAAAGAAACTATTTTTTCCATTAAAAGGCTGATGGGAAGAAAGTTTGATGATCCTGAGGTAAAAAGAGACAAAGAATGGTTGCCTTATACCATCAAATCCGGTAAAAACAACATGGCTGTGGTGGAAGTAGAAGGTCATGAATATACCCCCCAAGAAATTTCTGCCATGATTTTGCAAAAAATCAAAGCTGATGCTGAAAGTTATTTAGGCGAAAAAGTAACAGATGCTGTTATTACAGTGCCTGCTTACTTTGATGATGCCCAAAGACAAGCTACCAAACAAGCCGGGGAAATAGCCGGGTTAAATGTGCAAAGAATTATCAATGAACCAACAGCCGCTGCTTTGGCTTATGGACTGGATAAATCTCATGCTCACACCATTGCTGTGTATGATTTAGGTGGTGGAACTTTTGATGTCTCTATTTTAGAGCTGGGTGAGGGAGTGTTTGAAGTCAAAGCCACCAACGGCGATACTCACTTGGGCGGAGATGATTTTGATAAGATAATTATTGACTTCTTAGCAGAAGAGTTTAAAAAGCAGGAAGGCATTGATCTAAAAGGTGATAGACAAGCACTGCAAAGACTGCGGGATGCAGCTGAGAAAGCTAAAATTGAACTTTCCTCCACCCAAGAAGCAACAATTTCCATTCCATTTGTAACAGCGGATTCATCAGGACCCAAACATTTGGAGATCAAGTTATCCAGAGCCAAACTGGAAGGTATGGTAAAGCCCTTAATAGATAAATCTTTTGAAGCTGTTAAAGCTTGTTTGAAGGATGCCAAAATTGAGGCAAAAGGGGTTTCAGAAGTAGTTTTAGTTGGGGGGATGACCCGCATGCCGGCAGTCCAAAAGGCAGTCCATGATTTCTTTGGTAAAGAACCGCATAAAGGCATTAACCCGGATGAGGTGGTGGCGGTGGGGGCAGCCATACAAGGAGGAGTGCTAGGCGGGGAAGTTAAAGATGTACTGTTGCTTGATGTTACTCCATTAACTTTGGGTATTGAAACTCTAGGTGGAGTGAGAACACCTCTTATTAACAGAAATACCACTATCCCGTCTTCTAAATCGGAAATTTTCTCTACCGCTGCTGATAATCAAACCTCTGTGGAGATTAATGTGCTGCAGGGGGAAAGGGAAATGGCAGCAGACAACAAGTCTTTAGGTCGTTTCATTCTGGATGGTATACCGCCTGCTCCTCGTGGAGTTCCACAAGTGGAGGTGACCTTTGATATTGATGCTAACGGAATTTTAAATGTGTCTGCTAAAGATAAAGCTACCGGAAAAGAACAAAAAATTACCATTACCGGTTCTACAGGACTTGATAAGGCTGAAGTGGAAAAGATGACTAAAGAGGCAGAAGCCCATGCCGAGGAAGATAAAAAAAGAAAAGAAGAAATAGAGGTAAGAAATCAAGCAGATACTTTAGTTTATACAACAGAAAAGAGTTTAAAAGAGGCCGGGGATAAAATTTCTGCAGATATTAGAACCGATGTTGAGCAAAAATTAAGTGACCTTAAAGGAGTTATACAAACGGCAACCGTAGATGATCTTAAACCTAAAATGGAGGCTTTATCAGAATCATTGCAAAAAATAGGAGCAAGTTTGTACAAAGAGCCGGCAGCTGCTAAAGGAGAAGAAGAGGTAGGACCTGAAGGTAAACCAGGAGGTCAAACTGAGTCCGCCGGAGGCGGACCTAAAACTGAGGAAGCAGTAGAAGGTGAAGTGGTGGAGGAAGAGAAGAAAAAAGAAGAATAACCTCTTCTAGTTACTCCAAATATTTACTAATTTTTGTTTAAATCCATTTTCATTCCGCTTGGTCGTGATCGTGATATAAAACTAGCACTTTTGATCTGAGATTGCTATAATTGTGTACATGGCGAAACGTGATTATTATGAAATATTAGGTGTATCTAAATCCGCTTCAGCAGATGAAATCAAATCTGCTTATAGACAACTGGCCAGAAAGCATCATCCTGATGTGGATAAATCCCCTGGAGCTTCGGAGAAATTTAAAGAGATTGGTGAAGCTTATCAGGTTTTATCAGACCAACAAAAAAAGGGGGCTTATGACCAATTTGGCCATGCTGCATTTGATCGATCAGCTGGGTTTGGTGGGCCTTTTGGCGGAGCTCAGGGCCAGCCAGGAGACCAAGGTGGTTGGCAAACTTATTCCTGGTCATCATCCGGCGGCAATCCCTTCGGCTCCGCTTCTGACGGGTCTAATATCCAGTTTGATTTTGGCGGGTTTGAAGATCCATTTGAATTATTTGAACAAATTTTTGGCGGAGCAGGCTTTGGAGGTTTTAGCAAAAGAAGACCTACCTATCAGCTAAATTTAACCTTTGATGAAGCAATCAAAGGGATAACTAAAGAAGTGGAAGTAGAAGAAAGAAATCCTCAGGGAAGGCTTACTCGAAAAAGGATGAAAATTAAAATACCGCCTGGGGTGGATAATGGGACTAAAATGAGATTTGGAGAAATGGATATTGTTTTTAGGGTGGAAAGAAGTGCGCAGTTTATACGGGAAGGCACAGATATATTTTCTGAAATTACCATCAATATCCCACAACTGGTTTTAGGAGATGTGTTTGAGGTCCGAACTGTCCAAGGTAAGGTAAAGGTGAAAGTTCCTCCGGGAACCCAGCCTGGTTCTTTAGTTAAACTAAGAGGTAAAGGTGCTCCCAAGTTAGATGGAGGTCATGGAGACCACTTTGTCAGAGTCAATTTAGAGGTTCCCAAACACCCCTCTAGGCAGGAAAAACAGTTATATGAAGAATTATATAACTTAAGCAGCAAGAAAAAAGGTTGGTTTTAGGAAGTTTTTTTGGGCAGGATCAGATTTACAAACACCACTGCCAAAGTAAGTATAGAGACCATAAAGGGAAAACCTGCAAAGTGCGTCCAGGGTTGAATCAAACCCGCCACCAGTTCCACAATTAAGCCCAATGTGATAGCATGCAGACCTAATTTATATGATTGTCCGTATACCAGATTATATTTAAGTATTTTTCCCAACAACCAAATTAGAGAAGAGATTAAAAGTAAATACAGCAGCCTAAAATCGTAAGAGAGAAAAATCCCCACAAATGCCAAAAATATCAGAATTGGTCCTGCAAACTTAAGATAAGGAGAAAACATTTGATAATATGAATTGATTAGTTCCTTATTAAGCTTAAAATCCTTAATTTTATTTAAGTTATAGGTATTAGTTTCTATATCATTTTTCTTGTAAACTATAGCATCTTTGGTAACCCAGGTAGAAACTTGATAACTTTCAAATTGAGCAGCAGAAAAAGGAGTTTTAGTGTCTAAAACCATCAAATCTTTACTTTTGTTTCCTTCGCAAGAGGAAATAAAATAAGGCTCGCTAACATTGGTAGATACCTGCCCGTTGCTAATTTTAATTTCCAGATTCTTAGGATAACAATTAATCATAGTTTGGGCAAAACTTTGTATAGCCAGGGGTGCCTCAATAAAGACAGGTTTGATTAAAGTAAGTAGATTAATGACTGTTAAAAATAGAATTAATAGCAGAAAGTAACCAAGACTGCTTTTAAATGATTTGGTTAAAATAGCAGAATAAAATTGGGGGGAATAAATGCTGTCTTGAACAGTTTTGAAAAATTTCATATGTTGTTTAGTTTAGCATACTACTGCTGCCCCGGTATGTTCCCGTAAATATCCGACACTAACTCCTTTCTAAAGGTGGCTTCATACCTAAGCCAATGTGTGGTCTATGGTAATGATATCTATTTAGGAATTCATCTACAATTAAGGTGAGCTGGGGTATCTGGTTAGGTTTA
>JACQIX010000025.1 GCA_016198275.1 Candidatus Daviesbacteria bacterium
AGGTTAAAATCCTTAACCTTCATCTCCACCGGAAGTATTTTAAAGGCTCGCATATAGCAGCCATTATATGAACCTTTAATAGTTAGTTAAACCGTACTGGATCTATCGTGGCCTAGATAGTTTTCAAAATCCCAGCAAATTACTGAATAATCTTACCAAAAAACCTAAAATAGCTTGTAATAGAGAGGATTGGCCAAAAGGGATCATCATAAAAATTAACAGAATTAAAATGCCATACCTGTCAAGTTTTTGGTATTCCTTGGCCAAATTATAGGGTAGTTGAGACAGTAATACCTTTGACCCGTCCAAAGGCGGAATCGGAAACAGATTAAAAATCCCCAGTACCAGGTTGATCTTGACTGTAAATTGCAAGAGGCTCCCCAATAAAAAGGGGAAATTTTGCGGCAGCGTATTTAAAATATGATAGATCAGGGCAGCTAAGGCAGCTAATCCGAAGTTGGCCAAAATGCCGGCTCCCGAAACAGCCAGCGCGCCCTTTTTTAAATTGGAAAAATTCAAAGGATTAACCGGCACTGGTTTGGCCCAACCAAAAAGGATTGGGGAACCGGTGAAAATTAAAAGTGCCGGCAGAAGAATGGTACCGAATAAATCAATATGCGGGATAGGGTTTAAGGTTAACCTGCCCATTCTTTGGGCCGTTGTATCTCCAAATTTTAAGGCCACCAGTCCGTGCATGACCTCATGTACTATGACTGAGAAAAGCAAAACTATGATTGATAAGGCAAAAAATTCAGGCATGATATCAGTTTATGTTATAATACCACATATGTTAGCGTGTGTAAGGTGTGGAAAAAGCAGGAAAATTCAATCATACTCTCGCCATAAGAAAGGTTCATCCGGAGCAGGGGGGGTTTGGGCTCTTCGCGCCCCTATTCACAAAAAGACACAAAGGCCAAATCTGCATCAATTTAGGGGCCAAAAATACTGCACCAAATGTTTGAGGATGGTTAAGCAACCCTTTCTTAGCCACGCGAAAACAAACCTTAAGGGAGGTACAGGCACTGCCCTTTCCATTTAAAATAAATTCTTAATTTTTAGCAGCCTAATTATGAGCAACCAATTTTTTGAACAAGAACCTTTACCAAATAACTTGATAAATTTTCCGCGTAAAACAATTGAGCCTGAATTGACGGTTAGAGCAGGTTCCGGCTCTTGGCAGCAGGAGATTGAAGGGTTGATCAATCGTGCAATAAAAGAAAAAACTGTGAAGACCGGGCCTTTATGGATGTATTATGTAACCCTGGTGGCCCCGGGGGCAACTTTTGAAACTGGGTGGACGCAGATGGACCAGCTGGTTGATCCCAGACTAGGCAAAAGAAAAAGGTTTGGTGAAACTGATGCAGATAGGCTTACCAGGTTAAGCTCAGCCCAGGACAGGTTTTTGATACTTAGAGGGCTTGGTTTTGGAATGAATGAAGAGTTGATGGGTGTTGAAGGGGAATGGAAGAGGGAAGAAAGTAAGGATGGAAACAATATACACTATTTTCTGCCCTCAGAAGGCAGGAGGGAAGTTTACTTGGTGAGGACTATGGTACCGCGTTTTATGTCTGAAAGGTTAATGTTTTGTCCTGACCAGACCTTTCTGGAGCAGTATTTAAGGATTGGTCTGTTATAATACCCACTTTTCTCAATAGGTGTTAGTAGGTGGTAAAAGAGGTACTTTCTCAGGATAAATCTTCACTTCTGCAAAGTCTGCATTGTGGTTTACCTGTTCAATTACAATTTTACTGCCAAAAGGTTGGTGTTTGTCTTTATTACAGGCTAAATCTGCTCTTTTGTCGCATAAACTAATCGAATAAAAGTAGCTCCCTTTAGGGGATGGTAATGGTAAGGGAGGCTGTAAATTCCAAAGAGTTGTCATATGATACGGTATACCTGTCCAGGTATGAATACTAACACCGTTTGTAATCTCTGGTGGTAATTTTTGGTCAAATCCCACAGGTTTTCTGAAAGAAATGTAAATATATTCGGATTGTTTGGAAATATTGGGGATCAGTATATAAGGATACTCTTCATCAAACACCCTTCCCCAGGGAGGATTCTGAAACTTCTCTAAACGGATTTTTACTAGCTTCAATCGGTCACTATCAGGGTATTCCAGGGGAGCTATTCTATAAGTTTTTTCATTTACTATCTCATCCAGCTCAACTACCTCTTTTGAGTCGCCCGGAGACAACCAACCAAGTGCTGATTTTTGTAAGGCATTGTAATGGATGGCCAGATCCTTATGCAAAGATAAAAATCCCATGGCGCTATATCTATCTCCTAATCCTTCAAAAACGCAATTATCCCAGTCCCTGGGACCATTTAGCCTGCAAGATAACATACCTGAGTGGCCTAGCCCCAAGTTATGGCCCAGTTCATGGGCGTAAAGACTAATATAATCAAAATCTGTAAGTATCCAGGTTCGGTGTTTACCATCCAAGTCAGCAAAGATACTCGCCATGCTAGCCGGGCAATAAACTATATTGGCAACTGGAATGATAAACATTAAGTGGGTAAACTGTAAGAGCTTGTTAGTATCAATCTTTCTTTCAATCTCGTCTGCTACACTCCGAAGTGGACAAAACTGCAAATCATCTGGATTGTCAGCTGCTGGGGTATTGTCCAATTCATAATTTTCAATAATCTCAGCATTAAATTGCAGCTTGCCATAAGAATTTTCCTTAAAGTAGTCTTTGCTCAGTTTTCCTGACTCTCCCATTATCGAGTTTAAAATTTCATCCCCTGGCATCTTAGCAGGATCAGTTATTAACTCTCCTTTGTTAATATTTACTTTTATTATTCCCACCTTTATCTCTCCTGAAACTTCTTTTTGAAAAGTATCTTCTAAGATTTTGATAAAGTTTGAAGAATCTGCCTTTGCTGAAATCCTTCCATTTTTTAAGATTCCGTTTATTCTGATCCTGCTTCCGCCAGCTATTGGGATCTTTTTATTGCCGCTATCAATAATTAAAGTTAAGCTAGGGTTATCATCAGGTCTAAAAAGATATAATTCATTACTTTTCTTTTTACTAAAAAAGTCTGAATGGATAGCTGTAAATTTTCCAGTTGCCTCGTATTCACTGCTTGAAAATATATTTGCTTTTGGCAAAAAATTTGTCCGGTTGTTTACTAAATAAACTCCAGCTGCAATTCCAACAAGAATTAATAAAAGCAAAAAAATATGAGCAAAACCAGCTTGGTTTAATTTGTCAGTCACAAGTTAACACTACGATTAATTAACTGAATTTGTCAATTAATCCGGCAGGCACTTACAAAAAATTCGCATTTTCTTATAGGTTATAGTAAACTACCGCTTTATATGGCAGTAGAATTATCGAGATTTCTCGACGAACAGCTTGATGAACTTCCTGAAGCTCATCCTGATAGAAAATTCCTGGAGGGTATTCGGAGTAAAACTCAAACCTATTTGAGCCATAGATACCCGACTCCCTATTCGAAAGGTGGGTTTCTAAGAGCTGGTTTGCACATCGCTGAATATTTTACTGCTGCAAGAGTAGGCTCACGGTTGGATCCTGACAGGATAGTAAGACTATTAAACAACCCTGTTCTTACAGAATCAACTATTGGATATGGAAATTGTTTACTAGAGGGTATCAGGCGGGAGGGCGATGACTCCACTGTTCATTTATGTCTCCCTAGAGGTGTACTTAATTCTCTTCAGAGAGGGGGTATAAATACAATTCCACAGCTTAGAGAAAAACTATCATCTGTTGGTGCAATATGTAGCATAGGCAGTTTTGGTCTTGCCACAATAATTAATTCCCTTGACACTTTTGATAAACTGAGGGTAGCAGAAGTTGAAGCTACCAACAGGCCAGTACTATAAAACTTTCTGAAGTACGAGTTTGTTAGGTCTTGATCGGAAATCCCGGGTAACCCCGTAAAAATACCTCAAATTTAACCGCCTTTTTTCCTTCCATTTGCATCATGCCCCCAGGCAAAAATTTCACAATTTTAGCTTGCCCGCTGGAGCCTTGGCGAAAGCGGGTCCAAACTCCAGGCCAAGGATAATAAGCCCTAATCATTCTGTCCAAAATTTCAGGAGCAGGAGGATTATTAATGTCAAAATATCCATCCTCTTTAGTAAGCCTTTTAGTGAAAGTGACCCTGGATTCATCCTGGATGAGGGGTTTTACCAAACCATCAAGATATTGTTTGATCACTGAAATTACCAAAGCACCACCAAGCTCATTTAATTTAGTCAAAAGTGAATCAGTGGTTTGCTCTGGTGTCAGTTCATAATGCAGCTGTCCTAAGATAGGTCCAGCATCAACTTGTTCGATTATTCTAATAATTGATACGCCGGAGTTTCTCTCTCCATTTAAAATAGCAGAAGGGGCAGGGGAAGGGCCTCTGTATTTAGGCAATAAAGAATGGTGGATGTTTAGGGGGGCGATTTTAGGCAGATTTAATAATTCTTTTGGCAAGATTAAACCATAATCTTCTACAATAAAAAAATCAGTTTTTATACCTTTTATTTTTTGGATCACTTTTTGATCAAGGATTTTTGTTTTCAAAACATCAATATTTAATTGTTGGGCTAAAGTTTGGACTGGACTACCAGGAATCGTCACAACTAACGATATAGGATAGGTTGCATTGACAATCTTTAAACCAATTATTGAGTATTTTGTGTTTCCAAAGAAAACTATTGTCATGGCAGGGTAATTTCTTCAAAAATATCTGTGCCTGTTTTATCTTTGCCGCTAAATTTATAGAACTTACCTTTTTGCTGCAGAACCCGATCCTGGAAAAGGACCCCATCCAAATGGTCAATTTCGTGCTGGAATATCCAGGCTAAAATGCCTGTTAAAGGAATTTTGATCAGTTTCCCCCTCTCATCAAGATAAGAAATCTTAATATTTTTGTACCTTTTAACCTCGCCCCAAATATTGGGAGTTGACAAACAACCTTCAAAATATTTTTTAACGCTTTTACCGGTGGAGAGGATTTTAGGGTTTATGACAGAGATAAATTTCTGTCTGTTTTTAGCCACAAAAAACCGCTCTTCCAAACCGACCTGGGTGGAAGCTAAACCTACGCCTTCAGGATCATTAAAAGTTTTGGTTAATTTAATCATCTCTTTTAAGGTCCTCAGCAACGCCTGGTTAATTTTTTTAACAGGTTTTGTTTTAACTCTTAAGCTTGGATTAGGCGCTTTAACAACTTGTAACATGAGGGGATTGTAACAGTTATGTAGATTGTTTTAAACGCCACATAAATACTCTTGCCTTACTTTTAGCTCCGTAGTAGCCTTTGGTAAAATTTAAGGCTTCTTCTAAAATTTTGCGGTCAATTTCTTTGGCCAGTTTGATATATAAAGAATAATGCTTGGTGTCCCCTAAACTTTCCGCCAAAAATACTCCGTAAAACTGGAATTCATGGGAGATATTCTTAGGCCTATTTTTAAATTTAGTTTCAGCTATAGCTTTTGCAATTGACTTCATCATGGTTTTGCCGAAGCAGTGGCATCTTTTAGTTGTTGTAGAGCTTCCGGATAATTGGGTTTTAACTGTAATGCTTTTTGTAAAACTTTTACTCCCGCTTCCTTTTTACCTTGAATATCCAGAACCAAAGCTTTGTTATAGTAAAGTTTTGGGTCAGTCGGAGCCAAAGAAATAGTTTTATCCAAAGCTTTTAAAGTGGTGTCAAGGTATTTATCATCTATGGCTGCAATTTCCGAATACGTTCTGACAGCAGTTCTCCAAAATGACACATTATTTGGGCTTTTTTTTAAAACCAGCTCCGTTTGATAAGTGGCCTCATCTTTTAATATAGCAGAAAGGGTAGCATCTGTTTCTTTTAAAGCTGCCGCTGCTTGAGCTGCAGCAGCGGCCAGCTCTGAGCGGTAAAAGGGTTCAGATGGGTTCAAATTTGAGCTTTCCGACAAATAATTATATGCCCTGCCAGCATTTCCCAAATCAGAAGCTTTCTGCCCCAGGGCAAAAAGCGTATCAGCATACCAGAGTTGGAAGATGGAATATAGAAGATAGAGAGTTGAAAATATCACCAAGCTTTTGGCAGCTTGGGTATAGAAAGGACGGCGGTAGATGAACTGGAATATGGAAGATAGAGAATGGAGGATGGAAGGAATTTTAAATGGTTTTGTGGATGCGGAGGTAACAAAAGCTAAAGCCGGGAAAAGGTAGAAAAAAATGGCAATGATCACTACCGAGAATAAAAAGAAATTGTAGATAAGATAGGAGATGTAGCTTGCAAGCAAGCTGGTAGCAAGTAGCAGGTAGTATGTATGATGCAATTTTTGCTTAATACTTGATACATAATACTTAATATACCACCATATAAAAGTAAGAACGATCAGCATATATGTTCCAAATCCCACCAATCCTGTAGTTGCCAAGTAATTAAGGTACTCATTGTGGGCTTTGTTATATAAAAAGTCCCACTCTGAAGTTAGATTATGTTCCTCAGGACGGTATTGGTAATAAGAATAAGCGAAAGTTTCCAGGCCTGAGCCAAAAATAGGGTAGTGCTTAAAAATATCCAAAGCCCCTTTCCAGACAATAAATCTGATTTGGCCTGATTCTGTGCCGCCGTTTTCCAACTGGGTTTGGGATTGGTTAGTAGGAAGTGAAATGGATGGTCTGGAAGGAGCAGCAAATTTAGAGATTAGTTTAAAGCTGGTTAGGGCTGAGCCAAAAAGCAGGTTAATGCTAAGAAATACGCCTAATACTATAAGTATTGGTTTTAGTTTAGCTAAATTTATGGTTCCACCCTTGGGGTGGAAGTTCAAGAGTTGTAAACTTATAAAAGTTATAAATCCTCCTATAAGGCCTAATGTTGGTCCTCTGGAATAGGTGAAAGTGAAAGCCAGGTAAAGAGTAGTAAGTAGTAAGTAGTAAGTAGTAAGTAGTAAGCGGGAAGAGGCAGTCAGGAAAAAATAAAGGGCAGGAAATATTAACATTGCCAAATAGGCTGCCAGCCAATTAGGTTGGCCTAAGGTGGCAAAGACCCTGGCTTGGACATCCTGCACCCAACAGGAAGCATTAAATTCTCCCCTTAAAATGACGCAGGAAGGAGAAATGCCAAAATGTTCCGTGATGGCCCAAAGTGAAATTAGAAAACCAGAAGCCAGAGCAAATTTTGTCAGTGTTTTAACCTGAGCAGGACCTATGTTTGAAACAAAAGCCCAGTAGAGTAATAAATAGGAAATAAGAGATAATAATCCTCCATTTGATCTGGAATAATAACCCCAAATAGAGGTATGAAGGTCAATGGAGAAAATGGTGGACAATATGTTGGCTGCCAAAAATAACAACAGCGGGATATCTAACGGAGTACGATTAAAGATTAATAATTTACGATTTATGATTTTGAGAATCCAGGCGCCCACAATAATGGCGGTTAAGTCATAAGTCAGGATCATCTTGTTATATTCAAATAACTCATAATTTTTAGCTGACCAAAAAAGGGGGGTTAGGAAGAAAAGGAGATAGAATGAGTATGAGATAATTTTGTCTAACATGGACTGCCTATAGCGTATAGCGTATAGTTTGAAAAATCAACCACACCCTAACCTCTAGACCCTAAACCCTACCCTATGTTAAACTCCCTTCATGTTTGGAAAAATTTGGTCATACCTTTCCTATGATATTGGCATTGATTTGGGTACAGTAAATACTCTGGTTTTAGTTAAAGGAAAAGGGATATTAATTAGGGAACCGACTGTGGTGGCCCTTCATAAAAAAAGCCGTCAAATATTAGCTATAGGCACAGAAGCCAAAAGAATGTTAGGTAGGACTCCGGCTGCTATTGAGGCTGTCAGGCCTTTGCGGGACGGAGTAATTTCTGATTTTGATACTACCGAGGCGATGCTCCGCTACTTTATCCATAAAGTGCATCAAAATCCGGGAAAAAGCAAATGGTCCCTGCCTAAGATCCCCAAACCCAGAATTGTAGTTGGTATTCCTTCAGGGGTGACTGAAGTAGAAAGAAGAGCAGTTCAGGATGCTTGTTTAATGGCCGGAGCAAGAGAAGCATATTTAATTGAGGAGCCAATGGCAGCAGCAATTGGAGCCAAACTGTCAGTTGAGGATCCGGAAGGAGTGATGATTGTGGATATCGGCGGGGGGACTACCGAAATTGCCGTTATCTCTTTGGGCGGAATGGTCATTAACAGGTCACTGCGAGTGGCCGGGGATGAGCTGGATGAAGATATTGTCAATTACATGAGAACCCGCTATGGCATGCTGATTGGGGAAAGGTCTGCAGAGGAAGTCAAGATTGAGATTGGTTCGGCTTATCCTTTAAACGACAAAGACGATATGGTCACTGTAGTCAGGGGCAGAGATTTATCTACCGGCTTGCCAAAATCTTTAAAACTAACTGCCTCCGAGATTAGGGAAGCATTAACTCCCACCCTGTCTCAAATAGTTGGGGTTATACAGGAAGTTTTAGAAGAAACTCCGCCGGAACTTTTAACAGATATAGTGGAAACAGGCGTATTTTTGGCAGGCGGTGGAGCGTTGCTTAGAGGTTTAGATAAAAAAATTGCCGAAGAAACCAAGCTACCTGTTTATATAGCAGATGATCCGTTGACTACTGTAGTTAGAGGTTGTGGGGAAGTATTAAATAATTTGGATTTGCTGTCCAAGGTTAAAGTGACAGGAGGCCTTCGTTGAGAAAAGCAGTTCTTTTTGATATTGACGGGACATTAATTGATACCTGGGATTTTGTGATGGGGGCTTTTAAATACGCTTTAAATTATCACGGCCACCCAATACCTTCTGATAAAGTAATTAAATCAATTACGGGAAAACCTTTGCTTGATTTTTACAAAGCTGCTTTTCCTAATATTGAGGATGTGTCTCATCTTGCTAAAACTCATCACGACTTTCAAAGCGATAAATTTGACTTAGGGAAACTTTTTCCCAAGGCAAAATACGTACTTAAAAAATTAAAAAAAAGAAGGTTTCTTTTGGCTGCTGTCAGTAACAGAACTAAAGTTAGCCTGCATACCTCTTTAAAAATGGTTGAGATTGATCATTATTTTGATTTGATCCTGTCCGCTGAAGATGTAAAAAACCCTAAACCCCATAAAGAGCATTTAATAGTAGCTTTAAAACATTTTAAAGTCAGTTACAATAATGCTTTTATGGTAGGTGATACTGACCATGATATTATGGCTGGTAAAAATGCCGGGATTAAAACCGTGGGGGTAACTTACGGTTTTTCAGGCAAAGACATCAAAGAGGTAAATCCTGATTTTTTAGTTGATAATCTGGAAGAACTGCTACCAATTCTCCATTAATATGTGTTATAATCTTGTTATAACAAGATTACTCAGCGTAGCGCTAATCTTGTTATAACAAGGGGGTGAAAAAATGTTACAAAAAATTATTCAGGTAGGTAATTCATTAGCTGTGACAATACCGAAATCTTTTGCTGTAAGCTTAGGGTGGAAAGCAGGTGAAAAAGTATTGGTAACAGAAGAAGTAGATTTGGAAACAATAAAAATTCAACAACCTAAGATTTTGGTAAAGAATGGTATCACACCGGAATTTTATAATTGGTTGAAAAAATTTAATATTGAATATAAATCCGTACTTGAGGAGTTGTCCAAAAAATGACAGGTATAGTTTATATTACTTTAGATGAGGTGTTAGCAATTCATGATGACATGGTGGAGAGATATGGAGGCAGTTTTGGAATCAGAGACTTAGGATTGATTCAATCAGCAATAGCCAGACCTCAGGCTACTTTTGCAAGAGAAGATCTATATCCTACACTTATTGATAAAGCCGCGGCTTTATTTCATTCTCTGATTTTTAACCATGCATTCACTGATGGTAATAAAAGGACATCTCTTACCTCAACTGCCAGATTTCTATATCTTAATGGATATGAACTAAAAGCAGATAAAAAAAAGTTAATTAATTTTCCTTTAAGAGTCAAGAATAAACATTTAGATATTGAAGAAATTGCTGGGTGGTTAAAAGAGCATACCAGAAAAATCACAAAAACCTAAAAAGAGTTAATTCTTTTTTAATTAATTGGTTAATCAAGACGGGGAGAATCCAAAACCAGATATGAGCCATTATTTGCCGGATCTACTTTTACTTTCCGGTCAGATACATTATATCCATATCAAAAAGAGAAAAATCAGGTTTAGAGAATTACAGCTCCAATTTCTACTACTGTAAATCCGCTTCTTTTTAATGGTATTAGATTAGGTCTTTTTATGCTTGGGTCTGGATATAATGCAGGCGCGACCAGAATATGAATTCTATAAAAATTATCAGGGGCAGGGGTAATGTTTAAGGGCAGATTTTTATTTATTTCATCTTTTTTAAGCAAAGATAATTTTAAATAAGGTGATGGGGGTAGGTCCAGCAAGCTATTTTTTATTTCATTGATGAATTGAGCGGTTTCTGTTGAATTAAGCTCCAATTGCCGGGCAATACTTTTAGCCGTACTTTCCCAATTTTCCCTTTGGGTCATAAAGCTTTCTTCAGGTTGGGTAAAAGTAGTTAATGTTTTGTCATACTCATAATATAGATAATTTATTGGTGCTGGTAGATTGCTGAGAGTAATTTTCCCGTCTGGTGAAGCTAAAACTTTCCAGGTATTATTTGTGGGTGGGAATGTATAAGTCAATGGTGAAAGCAATGAGACTCCAATATTAGAGGGAATTTCCGGATACAAAAATAATGAAGGAGAAAGACCGCTAATGTAACAGTCGGTGTCTATTCCGACGGATTGAAAATAATCGGAGGAGTTATAAAACGTCCAATCAAATTTTTCATTATTTATATCTGCCGGGAATAAGTCAGGTTTGCTTGCCCACTGGGATATTTTATTATCCCTGATAATTTCCAAAGTTCTGGCTGCTACATTTTCCACCACTACTTTCATGTTGGCAATATCAAATGGTACCGAGGCACCGGTTAAAGAGGTTTCTGAAAATCCGCCCGATGTCCGCCAGCCAGGAAGTGGTGGCCGGCGGGATCCCGCAAAGACTGAAGTTTGTAAACTTGTAAGACTATCTGATCTTTGGTTTGCTGAAAGCAAAATTCGGGTAAAGATATCATAGACATCATTTACTGTAGTGGGAGTGGGAGAGAGAAAATTGGGAGTAGTTGACAGAATTTTGGCTACATTAATAACGTACTGCTCTTCTACCGCATCAAAGAAAAAGCCTCTGACAGTTTCAATATCTTTGATTGGCAGAGAAGAAGATTTTAAAAAGAGGGTATAAAACCAAGATGATGGTAGCCCGGAGTGGCCCTGGATAACTTCCAGGTTACCGGTGCCGGGTATTTGGATAGTGGTTGTAGATGTAGAATCACCGTCGGAAGAGACTCCGGTGCACCTGGTTGAGGTAGTAGGAGTAGGTCTGCCGGGAGGAGGTGTAGGAATGACTGTTGTTGGGGTTGGAGTGGGAGTCGGAGAAGTGGTGGAGGGAAGTCTAGGAGTGGGGGTTGGAGTTGGATAGGTAGCAGGCCTTGGGGTTTCAGGAGGAATAAGTTGTTTGAGATTGATCACCGGGTCTTCTGAATTTTGAGCCAGTTTTGAAACTCCGGCAACAGCTTTTTGATCAGAGTAGGATAGAAAAGAAAGGCCGTTTTTTAAAGCAGGCACTGTTTCTACAAAAGAGACTGTATAGCCGCTGTTTAGTTGTGCTTGGCCACGGATTAAATACATTGGTACCAGGTGGCCTCCAACTGTCTCTCCTCCTTTTTCCAAATAAGCCAGAATATAGTCAGTGATAACAGCTTGTTTGGCCTCTGCAAGGTTGTTTTGATAAACCTTGTCCCAATCAACTGTGCCGCTGCCGGCGGGCAGGGTGAGAGAAAGTATGGAGAGATGTGAATAAAACTTTTGCAAAGCTTCAGTAGGAGTTGCTAAGTTTTCCCGGGTAACTTGCCCGGATTTATCTATCCACTTAAGTGATGATTCAACAGAGAAAATTCTGCCGCCATCAGTTACTGCTACTGTTATGGTATTAAAATCAGTTGGGCGGGATTTGTATGGTTTTGGCAAGTTGCTTGATATGCCATTTTGGACAAATGTCAGGCTGGATATAGTTGGGTCTTCAGGGGCCAAAGGTTCAACAGTGCTTAAATTTACTTCTGTTAGTTTGATTGAGGCAGGTAGATTAAGAAGGCCTGCTAAGTTCAAAATTGGCAAACCGATTTTATTCCAGTCCCGGTGGCATTCCACAAAAGTTACTCCTTCCATCCGATTTCTTTGATATGTGATCGGGCAGGAAAGGGTGGGGTCTGAGATTCCAAGTGATTGGAGGAAATTTAGAGCGGTATTTCTGGGATTCTGATTACCGGAGGCTTTTACTACCCCAAATGAGCGGAATGAAAAGGAGCCGGTATTTTTATTGAACAGCAGATAGCCTTTTTTTTGTGGATCATCAATATTGTAGACAATGTCGTATACTGTTGAAGTAGAATACTGTTTGTTTAAACCTAGTTTTTGGGCAAATTGTAGGACTTCAGTTGAAGAAAAAGCTGTTTTTAGCTGATAGGTAGATAAATTTGGTGGAATTGAAGGCAGCGATGTTTTATTCAGATATGTATCAAAGTATACTTTGGGAGCGTTTCTGACAGTTTGGTTTTTAGAATTTGTTTGGGATTGGGAAGTGGTAGGAGGCCGGAAAAATGAATAGAAGGTGACTGATAAGTATAGGAGAATTAAGATAATAGCCAAAACTGCGGCAATAAAAAGTTTTCCTCGCATTTCTTTTTAGTATAAACAAATGTTAAAATAATGGCAATGCTGCAAACATTATTCTATGATCCTGAGTTAAGTTATGAAGAAAATTATGAGAAAGGGCCTTTTGGCTCTTTTATAGATGGTAAGATGTTTGAACAAAAAGGTGAGCCTCAATATAACTTTTTAGGTCAAAAAGTAAACCTTCCTTTTGGTATTCCCGCAGGTCCTTTAATAAATGCCGCCTTTTGTAAGGGAGCATTTGACAAAAGTTTTGATATTTGCGTTTATAAAACTGTCAGGTCTTCTTTTTTTCCCTGTCACCCTTTTCCGAATATTTTGGCTGTAAAAGTCGAAGGTGATTTAACTTTAGAGAAAGCCCAAAATGCTCAAATCGCAGACAATAATTACTCACCTCCTTTATCCATTACTAACTCTTTCGGGGTGCCTTCCAAGCAGGTGGAGGTTTGGCAGGAGGATGTTAAAAAGGCCATCTTTTATGCTCATAAAGGTCAAGTCTTGGTTTTATCCTTTATGGGTACTGCTCAAGAAAATCAGACCCTTGGGCAGTTTATAGCAGATTGGGCTTTGGCAGCGAGACTATCTATGCAAACAGGAGCTAAAATTTTGGAAGCTAATTTATCCTGTCCAAATATCGGCAACGAAGGTTTGGTTTGTTACAACTTGGATACCACCAAAAAAGTTTGTCAGGCCATAAGATCGGAAATTGGGAATATACCTTTAATATTAAAAGTAGGCTATTACCTTAAAGATGATGATATTAAAAAAATGGTAGAAATTGCCTCCAAATATGCCCAAGCCATATCTTCGATTAACACTATCCAGGCAGAGATTGTGGACAAAGAGGGTAAACAAGCTTTACCCGGGAAAATGAGAGAGAGATCCGGGATTTGCGGAGCATCAATTAAATGGGCAGGGTTGGATATGGTTAAAAGGTTAAAAAAGTTTACAGGTGACAGTGGACAGGAAACAGTTAAAATCATAGGGGTGGGAGGGGTGATGGAAACTCAAGACTATTTTGAATATATGGCTGCCGGGGCAGATGCGGTGATGAGCGCCACAGGAGCTATGTGGAATCCCTATTTAGCAGCGGAAATTAAACAAAAAGTTATTTAATCACTTTCTGATTTTATAATCAATACTTCTTTTGGAAGTTTTTCCTCTCTCAGGTAAAAAATAGGTATAAACTAAGATCGAGATAATAACAGTTAGGAACACAAATACTGGGTAAAGAACAAAGGAAATTTCTCTAAAAGTCTTATCGTCCATTTTGTCTCCTTTTTGCTACTCTACCTAATTTAAAAGCCAATATTACACAAGTTGTAACTATGACTAAGTCTAACATAAATCCTAATAATAAAGCAATTTGAGAAATCCCGCTGATAAAATATGCAATAATTGGTACGCCTAAGACGCCTTTAGCAACATCAATAAAAAATTGAGATAGAATCTTGAGTTCCTCGGTAGTAAGTTTTGTTAATAATTTGTTAACCATTTGGAACTAAGATTTTGCCAGATCCTTTTTCTGCTAAGATTTGGCCCTGATCGAAAACTTTTTGTCCATGAAGGTAAACTGAATTTATTTTTCCCCTTACTTTTTTTCCTGCAAAAGGAGACCAGCCGCATTTGGTATATAAGAGTTTATTGTTTATCGTATATTGTTCATTGGGATCCACTTCAACTTTGGTGTTTGGATCAGTAGGAATATTAAAAATTTTTACAGGATTGGTAGACATCAGCCTGATAATATCATCTAGGGTCAGTTTTCCATCATGGACTGCTGTTAAAAGCAGCGGCAAGGTAGTTTCCAAGCCCGGCACTCCAAAAGGCGGATGATCAGATTTTTTTTCCGTTTTAGTATGAGGTGCATGGTCAGATTCAATTAAGTCTATAAATTGCAAATTCTGCCATAAAAAATCAACATCCTTTTGCGGTTTTAAGTATGGTTTCATCAAGCCATATGGACCTAATTTTTTACTATCCTCTTCTGTTAAGAATAAGTGGTGGGGGGTAACACCACAAGTAATAAGTAGTCCTGCTTGCTTTGCTTTAATAATTTGAGATAGCTCCATTTGAGAAGACACGTGACAAATATGGGTTCTTTTTCCACTGGATTTAATAACTTTTAAAGCCAAAGGTAGCGTTTCCCCCTCACAATGTAAAAGAATTGGCTGTCCCGCACCATCCGGTGCAGGATTAGGCCAACTCTGATAAATCCTGATTAACTTTTCTTCGTCTATTAAAAAATTGCCAGTAGTAGGGTTAAGAAATAACTTAAGTCCAAAAACTTCTTTCTCAATTTGGGGAAACTGTGCAAAATTATCCCCTAAAGACCCAAAGTAAAAACCTACATCGCAAACTATATTTTGTTTGGCAATGTCAATTTTCTCTTCAAGCAATTCTTTAGTAGTGATAGGGTTTTCATTATTGGGCATATCCAAAATAGTGGTAAATCCGCCGGCTATGGCAGCTTGAGTGCCGGAATAAAAATCCTCTTTTTCCTCCTGTCCGGGAGTTCTTAAATGAACATGGATATCAATCAAACCTGGTAAAGTTATCATTTAAAATGTTGCGAAAGCTTAATATAACCAATGACTTCATCGTATTTTTCCTGAGTTATAACTCCTTTTGCCAAGTAATATTCTAAAAGTTTAGACAATTCAAAAGGAGCATAGAATTGATAACCGCTTTTTTCTATGATTTCTTTCCCGCCTTCGTTTCTATCAACTAAAACAATTAAACCCAAGACTTTAAACTTAAGTTGCTCGGCAACTTTAAAAGCCCTGAATTTGGATTCACCTTTGGTAATAACATCATCTACGATCAGCACAGTTTTTCCATCTCCTCCGGGTGCGTTTTTGGCAGGTTTGATCCGGGGGCTGGCAGGATTATCGTCTTTTTCAAAAATTTCTATATAAGGAATCTTAGAGATTTTGGAAAATTCTTTGGCAAAAGGAATGGCAGCATTGGGAATGCCGGTTGCAAAATCCGGCCTTTGTTTTAACTTAACTTCAGTTAGACATTGGGCGATTTTGGCAACTAAATTGGATGGTAAATTTCTTAAGTTAATAATAATCGGTGAAAGGGGGGCAGTGGGATTTTTTTCATGATGCACAAAGGCAAACTCTGAAGCGTCTTTTCTAAAATCAATTGGAGCAGTATCCCTGACAATGTAATAAAATTCAAAACTTCCGTCTGCATTTTGCTTTCTCCTTCTAACTTTAGCCTTAGTTTTCGTACTAAATAACCAGTCAGCTAGATCTTGCTGAGATTTGGTGAAATTAGACACTCTTTAAAAGCTCCTTAATTTGCTGGTCTAACTTAACTGTTGCTTCCCCGGGCCCGGCAGCAAAAATTATTTCCCGGGAAGAGCTAATGATTATTCCCTCTCCTTTGCTGTCTAAACCGGCTTTAAGTATGGCAGCTAAATTTCCCCCCTGGGCTCCAATGCCGGGAATCAGTATTGGTAAATCACCCACAGCCTCCCGGACTTTCTTTAGCTCTTGGGGATATGTTGCCCCTACCACTACACCCAAGTTGCCATTCTCATTCCAATCAACTACATGCTCTGCTACTATTTGGTAAAGCGGTTTTTGGGACGAGGCAACAAGCAGGTCTTGGAATTCATCTGCTCCTTTATTTGAAGTTTTGACTAAAACAAAAATTCCCTTGTCCGTTCTTTCTAAAAACGGCTGCAAGGACTCTTTACCTAAGTATGGGAAAACAGTAACTGCATCTGCTTTAAGCTCATCGAAAGCAGCTTTTACATAAGACATATTGGTATTTTCGACATCACCTCTTTTGGCATCTAAAATCACCGGCATTTGGGGATCAAGGTTTCGGATATAGCTGATGGTATTTTTCAAAGACTGCAAACCTTCAATACCTCGAGCCTCATAAAAAGCACTATTTGGTTTATAAGCGCAGACTATTTTTGCTGTTTTGTTAATAATTGATTTATTAATTTCAAAATTTGCCTGGTCCAAACCAACGCAAACAAATTTTCGTTTCTTCCATTTGCTTTTTAATTTATCCAAAAAGTTCATGAGTTGATTGTAAAACTTTGAAAACTTTCTGTCCACCTGTTATATTTGAAAACTGATGGATAGGATAATCCCCGATTTTAAACTTTTTCTGATACTGGTATTTTTCTTGGCAATAATTTTTATGCTGGATAGATTTAATTTTTTAGGATTACCTAAAAAGGTGGCATTTTTTATTACTAACCCTATTTCTTTTGGCATCTATGATTTTCAAAGAGTGGTTAGCAGGCAGTTCTATTTTATTTTTGCTGCCCGCTATGCTGCCCAGGAGAATAAAGCTTTAAAAGAACAAATCGGCAAGCTATTGTCTGAGAATGCTACCATAAGGAAAAAATTGGCAGAAGAAGAAGCTGGAAACCTGCAAGAGAAACACTTGGATGCTCAAACTTACAATTTACTCTCAGCCAGACCGATTGGACTGGGCCGGTATTTAAAAATTGATCAGGGTTCAGATGCCGGTATCAAATTAGGTTGGCCGGTGGTTTCCAGTGACAATCTGGTAGGGAAGATTGTTAGCGTATCTGAAAAATCATCCAAGATCCAACTACTTTCAGACCCGGATTCAAAACTTGCAGCTTTTTCACAAAATTTGGAAGGCAAAGCAAAAGGAATTTTAATAGGCCATTTTGGTAATGAGGTAGTCTTAGATAAAATCCTGCATGAGGAAAAAATTGGCGTAGGAGATTTAGTTTATACGGAAGGTTTGGAGGATTTTTTGCCAAGAGGACTAATTTTGGGTAGAGTGGAGCAAGTATTAACCAGGGAAAATGAGATATTTAAGCAAGCCAAAATTTCTCCCAATTTTGATATCAGGGATTTGGAGTTGGTGTTCGTAATAAAGGAATGAAAACTTTAATTGCAATTTTAATTATCGTCGCCTTCTTACAAACTACTATTTTGCCAATTGATCTGGTTTTAATAATTTTAATTTGCAGAAGCTATATTAAAGTTGGCAAACTCAATTTAATTTTAGGGTTTTGGTTGGGGTTGCTAGTATCTTTTTTAGATTTGACTCCTTTAGGAGTGCAAGCTGTTATTTATTTGTTTATTATCCAATTAGTCCAAGTGTTATCCAAATTTCCCTTGGCAGGTAATTCACTATTAATTGTTCCTATCAGCCTAATCCTTTTATCATTAAATCACTTCTTTATTTCATTGGCAGCTCAGACAACCACACAACTTTTTCCCAAAGTAATTGTAGAAAGCTTGCTGTCTTTGCCTGTTTTATACCTGCTTAGACTTTGGGAGGACCGTTTTTTTGTGCGGAAAGAGATCAGATTAAAAATAGCTAAACATTAATTTATGGTTAAAAAGAAAAAAAATTTAGGGTATGCTTTTGGGGAGGAACTTTCTAAAGTCAAGGATAAAATTAAGCATATTAAAAAAGAGCAAGCTTTAGAGTGGACAGATATATTACTGCCTAATTTCCATCCCGGCAGCAGTCATTCAATACAACACAGTAGTTGGGTAGTTGCCTTTTTTGCCGTTTCCACTCTGGTATTATTTTTTGTTCTTTTTTTACGGCTTTTTCATCTGCAAATAGTTACTGGCAAGCAAAACAGGGAACTGGCTGATGGTAATCGTATTCAGATAAAGATTATCCATGCGCCCCGCGGGGTTATCTTTGATAGAAACGGCAAAGTACTGGCAGCTAATTCTCCGGCTTTTAGGTTGGTTGATAGGGAGGCCAAAACCAGGTTAATAACTAGAGAGGAGGCATTGGAGTTAGAGGTGAAAAATGACCAAAGAGTGGCTGATTTGGAAGTTGATAATCTCAGAAATTATCCAAAGGGGCAGGAATTTGCTCATATTTTAGGATATGTAGGACAGATTTCCCAAGCCCAGCTAAACTTAACTGAATTTAATAATTATAAACCGGCAGACCAGGTTGGCAAAATGGGAGTGGAAGCTCAGTATGAGAGTTTACTCAGAGGAATTGACGGAGGGGAGATTATCGAGGTAGATTCAAAGGGTAATAAACTGCGGACTTTGCGACGCAACCCTCCTATTGCCGGACAAAATATTTATCTGACAATTGATGCGGATTTGCAAACTAGGATTTATCAGCTGATGCAGGAAACTTTAAAGCAGGCGATAGGTAGCTGTTGCGGCGCTGCCATTGCCATGGATCCTACAAACGGCCAGGTTTTAGCCCTTGTTTCACTACCCTCATTTGACCCGAATATTTTTACCCAAAATATTGATGAAGGGGCAATTTCGGATATTCTTACCCGCTCCGATTCACCAATACTAAACCGGGTTATAGCCGGCACTTACCCGCCGGGTTCTACTTTTAAAATTATCTCATCACTGGCAGCACTTTCTTCCGGTAAGATCAGCCCTGAGACAACTTTTGTAGATAATGGTTTTATCTATTTGGGGACATTCAAATTTAGCAACTGGTATTTTAATCAATACGGTAAGGTGGAAGGATCGGTCAATCTAACAAAAGCAATTCAGCGGTCTAATGATACTTATTTTTATGAAGTTGCTAGAATTATAGGTGAAAAATTACTGGGCAGTTGGGCAAAAAAGGTGAAAATGGGTGGAAAACTTAACATAGATTTACCTGGGGAAGCAGGAGGAATAATTCCTGATGGCGGGTGGAAGAAAAAAAATCTGGGAGAATATTGGTACCCCGGCGATACCTTGCACATGGTTATAGGCCAGGGGTTTGTGACTGCTACTCCTTTGCAGATTTTGGGGATTACTTCCTTTATTGCCGCAGATGGCAATTTATATCAGCCGCAAATTCTTTTAAACTCTAAACCTAAGATATTAATTTCCAATTTGCTGACTCAGGATAAAATTAAAGTTATTAAAGAGGGGTTGAAACTGGTTCCGAAAACAGGAGGGACAGCCTGGCCTTTTTTTACCTTCCCCATCATTACAGCCGGAAAAACCGGCACTGCGGAATATGGTGATGTTAAAAACAGGACTCATGCTTGGTATACCTCTTTTGCTCCTGCCGATGATCCTAAAATTGCCATGACTGTTTTAATAGAAGGAGGAGGAGAGGGATCATCCGTAGCAGCCCCGGTTGTCAAGGAAACTTATCGTTGGTATTTTTCAACAGATAAAAATAAATTAATAGAGGATATCTATACTCCAGCAACAGATTCTGGTAAAACTTTAGGAGAATAGGGATTTAATCGATTATGCCAACTACGCCAGAAAGTCCGCGGTTTCAATAGTCAGGGATAGACGTGGCTGATGTACCAGCAGAAGATACTGCCGAAGAAGCAATAATCAGAAGATTGGATATTTTTAATGCGTTAGATTGTTTAACCCCTTGGCAAAAAAGAGTAATAGTTTTAAAATTTGGATTGGAGGATGGTATACAAAGGACTTTAGGTGAGGTAGCGAAAGAATGTGGATGGAAAACAAGCTAAACTGCTAGAAGAGTAGAATTAAAAGTATTAAGACGCTTAAGACGTCCACCCATATCAAACAAACTTAAAGGATATCACGAGTTTCGCACATTGGTGTGATTTAAGCTACGCTTAAAGTGTGAGTAAATCACTCTTGTTAATCGCTACTTTTTCTACTTAGCAAGCGTATTATTATGGAAAACACCTTTCAAGCTCCTACACAACCCAATACATCAAACATATCAGAAACAACCTCTTCTTCCCAACCATCTTTAGAGAGAAAACGCAATTGGAAAAAATGGATATTGATAACCGTAGTTTTTCTTGCACTTTTCGCAAGTCTTCTCTATTTCTATGCCTTAAAACTTTCAAGCTCAAAACCCATCGCCCACGCCCCTAACCCAACCGTTACCCAGATCATACCTCAAGATGCAACGGAAAATTGGAAGACGTATACAAATTCAGAGAATATGTTTACTATACAATATCCACCTAATCTTTATGTAAAAGGAGGTGGCCAACAAATCTTTTTAGCCAAACAAGACGCAACTGATGCTGAGAAAATTGATTATTCAGATGAATTGGTTGAAATACGCATTGATACTTTCATCAATAGATTTGAGAGTTATTATACTACTCCAGATAACACTCAAGTTAAAAATTATGGTGATACCAAACTAAAAAGCTATTCAATTGATGGATATAAAGCTGTTTTATATGGATACGGTGAAAAAGACAAAGAAAAGGAAATTAAGTCAAATGAAGAAGCAGTGAAATCAGGCGCAAGTGTTGGAATGATCTATTTCAAGAGAGGTTTAATGGTTAATAAAAATGGTGTAAAAATAGAAATTTCAACAAATTCCTACACTGGCGAATTTAAAAATACTTTTGATCAAATCCTCTCCACTTTTAAATTCACTCAATAATAAGATTAACTTCTAGCTCGTCACAGATCCTGGACGCGCTACGCTTGCCAGGATGACGCCCTGTTTTTTTACGTCATTCTGGTAACGAACGTAGTGAGGAATCCAGAATCTGATTGTAAAGGTCTTTAAAGTTCGGATTAAATTTAGTAATCATTTCCAATTTATCCTTTCTATTCATATCTTTAATTTGTTTTTCCTGATGATCGCTTGTTCTATAGTATTAAGTAATTCGTAGAAAACAAGTTTATGAAGATTATATTTTGAAGTAAAACCTTTAACAAGATTATTTTTATGCTGATACACTCTTTTTACTAAATTATTAGTTACACCCGTATATAAGGTTGGCCTATCGTTAGCCATAATGTAAACACATCCACCTTTGTTCATAAGATTCTGGATGTGTCCGGTGTTCACCGGACTTACCAGAATGACGGAGTGCGTATAACTAACTAGTTGCTCTTCCCCGCTCCTTTTTTGAAAAATCGTCTCTTTTTTCCTAACTATGGATCAGTAGTGTTACACCCTTGGGGTGGACTAGGTTGACACCTACGGAAAATCATGTCTAAGCGAATTTTGCCCGGTGCTGTAAAATATTTGCCCATGTCAAGGCCTTCTCAGCCCAATCATTTTTATTAGTTTCATTTTTCTCATCTAAAAGCTGTTGAAATTCTTTCTGAAAATGACGAAGTGTTGGTTGAAAACGACTCGGGACTGTTCTTGTAGAGAGATTCAAAAGAAAACCCTCAGTTTCTTTTAAAAACTGATCCATACGCTGTTGCTTGTGTTGACTCTTAGAAAGAACCCAATCACTGACTCTTGCGAGATTAACAGAAATATCAAGCACTAAATCTATATTCTTTATCATATTCTCAATCTCTACCACTAATATACTAGTATATTAGTGGTTATACATTTTTGTATACTACATTAGGAATTTCTTTATATTTTTATCAAATTTCTCTCGAATTTCTTGCGACATAATATCACGGCTCATGTTTCCGAGTATTGGTCGAATATTTATCATTGAATTATAATCAACCTCTTTCGTTTCTAAATCAAGACCTCCACCCCACAAATTATCTTGTTTGGAACCTTCTTTTAGTAATAATTGCTCTGCGTCAACATGCCGCTTTCCACCACCTGCCAAAATTCCTCTTTCAATATCTACCACAACCTTTATGTAACCGCTAAAATCCTCTGCCATTTTTTGTAATTCTTCTTCAGTTGCTTTTTTGCGAATAATTAAAATCACGCATTTATTGTAACACAATACATCTACTCATTCTGTATCTAAATCTGAACTTTCTTAAATCTTTTGAAACATTGACATAAATTCATTTTCATTGACAATCAACATCTCTCATGCAACACTTGAGCTATGGAAAACACTAACCAACCACCAATAGCCACGCCACCTCCCCCACAAGAAATTCCAGTGAATAAACCAACTCGATGGAAAATGTGGTTACTTATCGCAAGCGTTGTGGTCGCTTCCATTGCAAGCGTATTGTATTTCTCTGTCTTAAAACTCCCCCTCTCCAAACCCATCACCCACGCCCCTGCACCAACGTCAACGCCAGTTGAACAAACCGACCCAACAGCAGATTGGAAAACGTATACGAATGCCTCCTTTAATTTCACGCTCCAATATCCACCTGAATTAAGTATGCAAAAAAACGCTTCTGATAATCTGACTGAATTTGTTACATCTGATTATGCTATAGATACAAAATCTGGGCCAAATGCAGGAGCAATGATTAAAGGAAGTAAGATAACAATTAGTGTTTGGCCTCCCACTGATGAAGGATTTCTTGAAAGATATTGTAATTCAAAAAACGCATCAGAAACAATGTGTAAAGTAACTTCAATTAAAGGGTATAAAGCAGCAGAGATCGTTCAAAACAAGAAACAACGAAAAGAAGTGGCTATACAACTGAGCAAAAGTGAGACTGTTAGCATTTCTGCCGAAATATCAGATGTATCGAATCAATTATTTTTTATGACCTTCGACCAAATCCTCTCAACTTTTAAATTCATCCAGCAGTAATGTCGTCATTCTGGCTTGACGGGTTACCTCTGGTACCCGTCTGGTCCAGAATCTGTTTGTTTTTCCCTGATGATCCCTTGCTCTGTTTCAGATAAGCGATTAAAGTAAATAATATGATTAATAATATTCCATTTCTGCTGGCGTTGCACTCGGTTGATGGGTTGGGGCCGATTAGGCTCAAGGCGATTTTAGATTATTTTAAAGATCCTAAACTGGCTTGGGAGGCAAATAGAAATCAGCTGCAAGAAATTGGTATTCCTGCAAGCGCAGTTAATCTGTTGGTGGAAATACGCAGGAAATTGGATCCTTTTGGCTATGCTCAGTCAATTGCAGATTCGGGTATAAAGTGGATGAGTGTATTTGATCAAAATTACCCAAAACTGCTGGCTCAGATTTATGCTCCGCCGGTAATTTTGTATTATCAGGGAGAAATTCAGCCCGAAGATAAAAAAGCCATTGCCATTGTCGGCACCAGAAAAATGACAGGGTACGGCAAGGTTGTTGCACAAAACTTCACTAAAGAGTTGAGTTTGGCTGGACTAACCATTGTTTCAGGGTTAGCCCGGGGGATAGACAGCCAAGCGCATTTAACTGCCATAGAAAATTCAGGCAGGACCATTGCTGTCTTAGGCGGCGGGTTAAATAATCTTTTCCCGCCGGAAAATAGGGGTTTGGCGGCAAAAATTGCCTTAGGCTTTGGGGCAGTTATTTCTGAGTTCCCGCCGGATTGCCCTTCACTCCCCGGTAACTTTCCTGCCAGAAACAGAATTATCTCCGGTTTATCGTTAGGGGTTTGTGTCGTGGAGGCAGCAGAAGATAGCGGTTCGTTGATTACTGCCAGGCATGCTTTGGAGCAGGGCCGGGAAGTATTTGCTGTACCCGGACCAATCACCTCTGCTCTTTCAAAAGGCCCGATTACTTTAATTCAAGAGGGAGCAAGGATAGTATACTCTCCGGAGGATATTTTAGAAGAGCTAAGAATTGACCGCTCTGGTCGGATTGATAAGATTAGTCAAGATCTTTCAGATGAGGAGAAGAAAGTTTTGGCATCTTTGGAAAATGAAAATATGCACATAGATGATCTGGGACGAAAACTAGTTTTTCCTGCTGCCAAGATTTCCGCCTTGCTTTTAAAGATGGAAATTTCGGGACTTGTTCAAAGCTTGGGCAGTGGGATATACTGCAGGAGATGAGCTATGCCTAAATTATACCTGCTCCTAATTTGCCTTTCTGTTGTAGTAGTTACGGCTGTTCTGACGATAATATTTAACTTCACTTTTAACAAATCAACCTCAAAATCAGAAATTGAGACAGCCATCAACCAAGCCAAGTTTTTATACCGCCAGAAAAAGCAGCAGGGTGAGGATTTTTCCAACGGTCCCTGCCTTTCCAATGCCATACTGCCAAACTGGGTGGCAGATATAGCTCACAGCCCCCGCCAAAGCACCGATGATTTAACTCAAAATCAATGCCCCTCTTTTTTGGAAGGCAGTGCACAGCATTTTGTGGAACTTGATTTAGAGGGGAATTTGATAAGGGCTAAATAAAAACGTGAAATACCTATCATTGCCTATAAAATTAATAGAATTTTGGTATCCGGAAGGTTTAAGTTTCTTTGCCCGGACCTGGAAAAATTTAATGCTTTTTTTGGAAGAGGATTTGGCAGTAATGCTGATGTGGAGGCTACTTTTTACCCCTTTATTTCATGATGTCACCATAGTGGGTAGGATTTTAAGTTTTTTATTCCGGCTGATTAGGATTGTGATCGGACTGTTTGCTTTTTTGATTTTTACCATACTGCTTATTTTATTGGCAGGTTATTTTTTGAGTTTGCCTGTTTTGGCTGTTTTTGACAAACCTGGACTGGTAAGCAGGATTTTATTTTTATTGGCGGTGGGGTTATTTCTGATGCATACCTTAACCCATCCGCGCAAAAAAGTTTGGCAGGTAAGCAAAGAGGATTTTTGGCTTTCATCAAAAATACAAAAAATGGACCTTACCTTCAAAAAACTTTTGGAAAGCCCGGAAGTGATAGACCTTTTGTCTTATTTGGAAATTCAATTGAATGGTTTTCCAGGCTATGAAATCAGTGATAAACAAAAAGCAGGTGAGGTAGCTTTTGAATTGGCCAAGAAAAGCGGTAGTCAATACATAGGGCCAAGGCATTTTTTTGTGGCAGTTTTAGCGGATATTCCCGGGATAGATAGCTTTCTGATTAGGATGGAATTGACCCCCCTGGATTTCGAGAAAGCGCTTAATTTTTTGGAGAAGAAAAATCAGACCTGGAAAAGAGTTTGGATTTGGGATGATGATTTTACAGTCCGTCATCTAAAAGGAGTCAACAGAGGTTGGCTTGGCGTGCCAACTCCTGTTTTGGACCTGGTGGGATTTGATTTAACCAAAGAAGCTGCTACCAACAATTTTTTGGGATTGGTTAGGGAAAACCAGCAGGTAATCTCGGAAGTAGTTAATATTTTATCGCAAACAAGCGGCAGAAACGTGATTTTAGTGGGAGCTTCGGGATCTGGTAAAACTGCTTTGATCAAACATCTGGCAAAACAGATAGTTTTAGGTGATGCTCCGCAGGCTTTAGCCATCAAAAGATTAGTGCTTTTGGATTTAAGCAAACTTTTATCGGGGATACAAAATCAGGGTGATTTGGCTAATCGGGTAAAAACAATTTTTGAAGAGGTTGAGTTTGCCCAAAATGTCATTTTGGTGATAGAAGAGATCCAGGATTTAGGATTGGGGGAAGTTGGAGCCAGCATGAATCTTTATTCTTTAATGCAGCCATACCTGGAGTCTGACACCTTTCAATTTATCGGCACAACTGAGCCGGAAAATTATAGTCATGTTTTAGAAAAAAATAAGGCTTTTGTGAGGATTTTTCGCAAAATAGAGTTTCCTCCGGCAACTGGTGATGATACTTTAAAAATTTTAGAGGACCGGGCAATAGAGGCGGAAAGAAAAAGCAAAGTTAAAGTAACTTTTGTGGCCATCAAGACTACGGTTGATTTGTCGCAAAAACTAGTCAGAGACAGGGTATTGCCGGACAGCGCTGTCAATATTTTTAATGAAGCCTTAACTCAACCAATTAACAAATGGGTCACTAAAGGATTAATCAGGAAAATTGTTTCTTCAAGAGTGAAAATTCCTTTGATGGAAGTTGGCACAGCAGACAAAATTAGGCTTTTAAATTTGGAATCGGAAATACACTCCAGATTTGTCAGCCAGGAGCAGGCTACTAAAGCCATTGCCAATACCCTAAGAAGATCAGCCACTGATTTGCGTGAGGAAGACAGGCCAATTGGCTCGTTTTTATTTGTCGGTCCAACAGGTGTTGGTAAAACTGAGTTGGCTAAAGTTTTAGCAGAGGTTTATTTTAAAAGTTTGGGGGCTTTTGTCCGTTTTGATATGTCCGAGTATCAAAACCAGGAGTCGGTGATTAGATTGATTGGAGGGGAGGGAATTGAAGGGGAATTGACAGAAAGTATCAGGAACCGTCCTTATGCTCTGTTGCTTTTGGATGAATTTGAAAAAGCTAATCCTAAGATTCTGACATTATTTTTGCAGGTTTTAGAAGATGGCAGATTAACAGATTTTGAGGGCAAGTTGATTGATTTTACCCACACCATTATTATCGCCACCTCTAATGCCGGCTCTTTAAACATTGTTAAGAGTTTGGAACAGAGTAAAAGCTGGGAAAGCATTGATCGGGAGGTAAGTGAAGAGCTGCTGAAAACTTTTCGGCCTGAGCTGGTCAACAGATTTGATGATATAGTCATATTTAAACCTTTATCTTACCAGGATTTGACCAGGATTGTTAATTTAAAAATAACTGCCTTACAAAAACAATTAAAGATGAAAGGTTATTTGGTGGAATTTACACCGGAGCTTCTGACTGTGCTTGCAAAAAGAGGTTACGACCCAATCTTGGGGGCAAGACCGCTTAGAAGATTACTGCAAGATACCTTGGAGGCTCAATTTTCCAAGCTAATTTTGGAAGAAAAATTGGTCAAAGGTTCCCCATTTAAAGCAGGGGTTGAACTTTTAGGGTAATGGGTATTTATGAAGAAATGGATTCTATTTTTTATCCTGGTTATACTGTTTCCTCCTTTAGTTTATGCATCGAATAATTTAGATGATGTAAACCAGAAAATTTGCGCTAGATTTGAAAGCGATGTTTTAAGACTGGCTGCAATTGCAGATGAGGTTAGGGACAGAAAAGGAATTGTGGAAACCAGGGTGGCTTTTGGCGGAATTGATGATCAGATAAAATCAGCGGATTATTGGATAACATATACTGCTGAGGCAATAGCTTTTCAGAAAGCTCAAAAATTTTCTTCTAAACTTAAACTGCGGAATAGTCTGGAAACTTTAAAAGTAAAAATCCTAAAAGCAAAAATTGAAGTAGGAAAAGCAGTGGAATGAAAAAGATAGTTTTGCTGACAGCAGTTATTTCTATAAGTCTCATTGTATTAACAATATTTCTGATGATACCCTTGGAGTGGAAAGCTAATCTAATCAGTCCTATGAGTCAGAAAACGAGTCAAAAAACTGGAGTTGATATAATCTCTACACCTGCTCCTACCTCAAATACTGCGCAAACAATTAAATTTGATAAATCTACAAATTTGAAAGAAGAGCTGGAAAAAATTAATCCTCAAGTACTGGATTCTGATTTTGAGTAATTGACAGGACATGTAAAATTGTTCCATTGTAACAATAGTAACAATGAATAATCTTGTCATAGTGGAAAGCCCCACCAAGGCCAGGACTTTACAAAAATATTTAGGTAGTAATTATCAAATAGAGGCCTCCATGGGTCATGTTAGAGATTTGCCAAAGTCTGAATTGGGGATAGATTTAGAACATAATTTTGAGCCAAAGTATATTATCCCAAAAGATAAGAAAAAAAGAGTTAATGAGTTAAAAAAAGAAGCTGAAAAGGCCCAAATTTTATATCTGGCTACCGATCCTGATAGAGAAGGGGAAGCCATTGCCTGGCACATAAAAGAGTTATTAGTGGGTAGTTCAGATACTAACTTAACACTCATTAAAAGGGTAGTATTTCATGAGATTACAGAAGATGCTCTCAAAGAGGCTTTTGAGCGCCCCCGGGAGATAAACCTTCAACTCGTTGATGCCCAGCAAGCCAGAAGGGTTTTAGACAGGCTGGTAGGGTATAAATTATCTCCTTTGCTTTGGGTTAAAGTCAAAAGAGGGTCTTCTGCAGGTAGAGTCCAATCTGTGGCTTTAAGACTGATTGTAGAAAGAGAAAGGGAAGTTAAAGCCTTTAAAGCAGAAGAGTATTGGGTAATAGAAGCAGAGTTATCCGCCGCGGGTTCTGTCCGCTCGCTGCCACCCGCGGATACCTTTATTACTACGCTAATAGAGCAAAATGGCAAAAAATTGGAAATCAAAAACAAACAGGAAGCTGATGGGCATGTTAAAAATTTGCAAAAAGCAAATTATGTTATTTCCAAAATTACCCAAAAAAAAGTTCACCGTTTCCCTTACCCGCCTTTTACTACTTCCACCCTGCAACAAATCTCTGTTAATAAACTGGGCATGTCAGCTAAAAAAACCATGATGACAGCTCAGGCTTTGTATGAACAAGGTTTGATTACTTACATGAGAACAGATTCTGTCAATTTGTCTGCTGAGGCAATACAAGCTGTTAGGTCATACATCGAAAATTCGATAGGCAAATCTTATCTGCCTATCAAGGGGAGAGTCTTTAAATCCAAATCTAAAAATATCCAGGAAGCTCATGAAGCCATCCGCCCCACAAATATACAAACGCAAGCTCAAGTTCTTCGGGATAAAGGAGGTTTCAACAGGGATCATCTTAGGCTGTATGAGCTAATTTGGAAAAGGTTTGTATCATGCCAGATGAGCGAGGCAATTTTGGATCAGACAACTGTTGACGTAGCGGCATCCACCCCCGGGATGGCAGGGTATTTGCTTAGGGCAACCGGGTCGGTAATTCGGTTTGAAGGATGGCTTAAGCTTTATGAGAAAGAAGCGGAAAACGATGATATGGAGAAAAAACAAATGTTGCCTTCGCTCAAAGAAAATCAAATCCTTGATTTAATCCAACTTCTTCCTTCGCAGCACTTTACCCAGCCTCCTCCCAGGTATAATGAAGCTTCTTTAATTAAAAAATTGGAAGAGTTGGGGATTGGTAGGCCCTCAACCTATGCTCCCATATTATCAACCATAATGGAAAGATTTTATGTGGAGAGGATGGAGCAAAAATTTATTCCCACCAGTTTAGGTTTTGCGGTGAATGATTTTTTGGTTAAATATTTTCCGGATATTATTGATTACACTTTTACAGCTCAAATGGAAGATAACCTGGATGAAATTGCCAGAGGAGAAAGGCAGTGGAAACCAACGATCCAAGCTTTTTATCAGCCTTTTGAAGAAAAATTGGAAGAGACTACCAAAGTGGCTGAAAAAGTGAAAATGGAAGTGGAACTGGCCGGGAAAAAGTGTCCTGAATGCGGTAAAGATTTAATTGTCAGAATTGGCAAGTTTGGAAAATTTTTGGCCTGTTCAGGTTTTCCGGATTGTAAACATACGGAAAGCCTCGAGGAAAAAGTCAATGCTAAATGTCCTTTGGACTCCGGGGAAGTGGTAATGAGAAAAACCAGGAAAGGAAAAACCTTTTACGGTTGTAAAAATTGGCCGGTTTGTAAATTTGCTTCCTGGACAAAGCCAAAAAATAATCTTGGGGTTAAAACCCCACATTAATATTATACCACATTTAAAAAAAGACTTGTATTTTTTTGTACTCACATTCATAATGACTGCATGAAATACATATTCGTTTCCGGTGGTGTAATTTCGGGAATTGGCAAAGGCACCACAGCTGCCTCAATTGCATTCCTACTAAAATCCGCAGGTTACAAAATTGCTCCAATTAAATTTGAAAATTATCTAAATTTAGATGCCGGCACCATCAACCCGATTGAACATGGTGACCCGTTTCTTTGTGAAGATGGGACAGAGGCTGACATGGATATTGGCACTTATGAAAAGTTTTTGAATGAGGATATGGGTAAAGATAACTTTGTCACCATGGGTAGTATTTACCAGGCAGTGATTGACCGTGAGAGAAGATTTGAATATCACGGTGAAGATGTAGAAGCTATACCGCATATCACTAATGAAATAACTGACAGGATTAATCATGTAGGTAGAGCTAAAAAAGCTGACATAGTGATTGTGGAACTTGGCGGAACAGCCGGCGAGTATCAGAATGTTTTTTATTATGAAGCTTCCCGTATTATGACTTTAAAAAATCCCGGGGATGTTTTGCATATTCATGTATCGTATGTGCCAACCCCTGCACATCTGGGTGAACCAAAAACCAAACCCACCCAGCTGTCTGTCCGGACCTTAAATTCCTTGGGGATTCAACCGGATTTTGTGATTACCAGATCAGAAAAATATTTAGACCAAAGGAGAAGGGAAAGGTTTGCCCTTTTTTGCAACATGAAATCAGAGGATATTATCTCTAATCCTGATTTGGAATCTGTTTATGAAATCCCCATGGTTTTACACAAACAAGGTTTGGAGGAAAAAATATTACAAAAGTTGGGACTAAGCATCAGAAAACCAAATCTAAAAGCCTGGGAAAATCTAATAGAAAAAATTAAGAGCAAAAAAGATCATTGGGTGGAGATTGCCATTATTGGTAAATATTTCGGCACAGGAGATTACCAATTAAAGGATTCATATGCAGCTTTGCTTGATGCTATAGATCATGCTTGCTATCAAATCGAGATTGGGGTAAAAACCAGATGGATAGATGCGGAAAAGGTAGAAAAAGAAGGGGTAGAAATTATTGGTAACCCGGATGGGTTGATTGTGCCGATAGGCTGGGGCGAGCGGGGAGCAGAAGGGATGGTTGCAGCTGCCTCATATGCTAGGGTGAATAAAATTCCTTATTTAGGTTTGTGTTATGGAATGCAACTTGGAGTGGTAGCTTTTGCCCGGGATATCTTGGGGTGGAAAGATGCTCATACCACTGAGGATAACCCTAAGACTACTCACCCTGTTATTCATTTGATGCCCAAACAAGAAGAGTTTATGAAAAAAAGAGCTTATGGTGGAACCATGAGGTTAGGGTCTTGGGAGGCCATGGTTAAAAAAGGCACTAGGGCTTATGAAATTTACCAAAAATACGGTGGGTTGAAAAATGAGACTGGCTTAACTGCCGAAAGGCACAGGCACAGGTATGAGTTTAATAATGAATATTTGAAAGATTTTGAAAAGGCAGGGTTGATAATTTCTGCCAAATCCATGGAGGAGGATTTGGTGGAAATAGTAGAATTACCAAAAAAAACACACCCATTTTACCTGGGCACCCAGGGCCACCCGGAATATAAATCAAGACCTCTGTCTCCGCATCCGATTTTCTTAGCATTTATAGAATCGGTATCTAATTCCAGACAATGAAAGCTTCATTAATTGCTATTGAGGGGATTGACGGGTCCGGGAAAACTACTCAAGTTAATCTAGTTGCTCAATATCTGACAAGGCAAAATATTCCCCATCAGGTTATAAATTTTCCCAGGTATGGCGAAAATATTTATGCCGGGTTAATAACCAGGTATTTGGCAGGAAAGTTTGGATCAAATGTTAATCCATATTTAATAGCTTTGGCTTATGCAGGTGACAGATTTTTAGCAAAACCTTTGATTGAAAGCTGGTTGCAAGAGGGGAAAGTGGTTCTGGCCAACAGATATGTCTCATCCAGTAAAGCCCATCTGGGAGCGAATTTGCCTGAGGATAAAAAAGAAGAATTTTTAAGCTGGCTGGAAAAGTTAGAATATCAAACCAACCAGATGCCTAAACCTGGTTTAACCATCCTTTTAAAAGTTGATCCGGCAGTTGGACAAAGTAATGTTTTAAAAGATCATCCGGTTGATATTCATGAAAAAAATGAAGAACACGGGCAAATCTCTGCCCAAATTTATGATGAGCTGGCTCAGTTGGAAGGCTGGAAAGTTGTAGATTGTATGGAAAATGGCAAAATGAGGAAACAAGAGGAGATCAGTAAAATGGTTATTGAAATATTTAGAATATGATTGTGGCAAAATTTGGCGGCACATCCGTTAGCAGCAAAAGAAGTATCTTTGCCATCTGCCAAATTATCAAGAGCATACAAGATAAGGAACCTATTGTGGTGGTTTCTGCTTTAAGTGGGGTGACAGATTTGCTTTTAAATTTACCAACTTTGTCTGAGACTGGAGCAGTTAAACAATTAGAAATCTTGGGAAAAATACATCATGATTTAATAGATGATGTTTTTGCTATGGGTAAAGATATCAAACATTTTATCAATCAGCAATGTAAGGAAATTGCCAAGTTCAAATTCAGCCCTGATAAAAAAAATTTGGATAAACTTGCCTCTTTTGGTGAGACAATGTCTGCTTATATTGTTACCAAAGCCTTGGAGCAAAAAGGCATTCCGGCAGTCTCAGTTCTGGCAACAGAGTTAATTGTTACAAATGATAATTTTGGCAGTGCTGATTTTATTTTAGGACCAACCCAAAGAAGAGTTAATAAAGCATTAAGTCCATTAATCAACAATGGAACTACGCCTGTTGTCACAGGTTTTATAGGGGCAACCAGTAAAAATCAAGTTACTACTTTGGGCAGGGGCGGATCTGATTATACTGCCTCCATTATTGGTTTTTGTTTAAAAGCGCAAGAAATTCAAATTTGGACAGATGTGGACGGAATTTTTTCAGCTGACCCCAGGCTGGTAAAATCAGCCCGTCCTTTAGAGGAAGTTTCATTTAGAGAAGCTGCAGAGTTAGCCACTTTTGGGGCCAAAGTTTTACACCCCAGAACAATTCACCCAGCTATCAAGATGGGGATTCCTGTCAGGGTTTTAAATACTTTTAACCCCAGCGGTCAAGGCACCAAAATTTCCAAAAATAATACTGGAAGTAAAAAAATTAAAGCCATATCTTTTAAGAAAAAAATCACCTTGGTTAATATTTATTCAACTGAGATGTTTTTACAGAAAGGTTTTTTGGCAAAGATTTTTAATATTTTTGCCAAAAATAATATTTCAGTTGATTTAGTCTCTGTTTCAGAAGTATCTGTGTCTGTAACTTTAGATAATACAGAAAACTTAACGAAGGCTCTAGCTGAGCTTTCTCAATTTACAAATGTTACGGTATCTGCTGAAGGCATGGTTTCCTTAATTGGCGAAGGGATAACAGACTCTACCAGTAATATAAAAAATATTTTTTATTGTCTGGATAAAGCAAAAATTTTGGCTAAAATGGTGTCTTTGGGAGCAACCAATATTAATATCAGTATTGTTTTAAAATCAGACCAGGTTGAGAAAGCAGTTAAGGTTTTACATAAAATGATACAATAGCACCATGAAAATTGCTCTGGTTGGTTTTGGCAATATGGGGCAAGAAATCGAAAAACTGATCAATGAGTCAGGCGAACATCAGATTGTTTCAAAAAGTCTGACAGGAATTGACCGGCAATGGGATCTGGAAGGTATCAAAAAAGCTGATGTAGTAATAGACTTTACCCATCCTAGTGTAATTTTGGAAAATATAAAAAAAGTGGCAGGAATAGGAAAAAATATGGTAGTAGGTACAACTGGCTGGTATGACAGGCTTGATGAGGTTAAGCAAATTGTTAAAAAAAATAGAATAGGTTTAATTTATGCCCATAATTTTTCAGTAGGTGCTAATATTTTCTTTAAGATAGTGGAAAATGCCTCTGGGTTATTTGCTAAATTCGGTAAATATGATGTTTATGGTTTGGAAGTTCATCATAGCGGCAAAAAAGATAGTCCTTCTGGCACTGCCATAAAAATTGCCCAACAGATTTTGCAAAACTTCCCTGCCAAAAGCAAAATCCAGCCTGAAAAATTGGATAGACAAATTAAAACTAATGAATTACACTTTGCTTCAGTTAGAGGAGGTAGGAATCCAGGGTTTCATCAGGTGGTTTTTGATAGCATAGCTGACTCTGTGACTTTAACTCATCAAGCTCATAACAGGTCTGGTTTTGCCCAAGGAGCTATCTTGGCAGCTGAGTTTATTAAAAAAAAGAAAGGTTTTTATAATTTTGATCAAGTTTTCTAAGGAGCAAAATGAGATTTAAAGGAGCCATAACTGCCTTAGTCACACCATTTAAAGAGGATGGAAGTTTGGATATTGAGGTTTTAAAGCAGTTAGTTAGGTTTCAACTCAAAGGCTCCATAGACGGAATTGTGCCTTGCGGCACCACTGGTGAGGCTGTTACCTTAAATGAGGAAGAATATAGGTTGGTGGTGGAAACAGTAGTGCAGGAGATTAGGGGAAAAGTGCCTGTTATTGCCGGAGCAGGTAGCAATGATACCCAAAAAGCTATCCATTGCTCCAAAATTGCCAAAGAATCTGGGGCAGATGCTTTGCTTCATGTCACCCCTTATTACAATAAACCCACTCCTTTAGGTTTGTTAGCCCATTTTAAAGCTATAGCAAAGGTAGTTAATTTGCCCATTATTTTATATAATGTACCAGGCAGAACAGGTTCTAATGTCTCTGCTGCCACCACCATTAAAATTGCTAAAGAAGTACCCCAAGTAGTTGGGGTAAAAGAAGCTTCAGGCAATGTTCCCCAAATGATGGAAATTATTAAGGGAGTATCTCCTTCCTTTTCAGTATTGTCGGGGGATGATGCTTTTACCCTGCCCTTGATGGCAGCAGGAGGGGTGGGAATCATTAGTGTAGCTTCTAACCAAATACCCAAAGCTATGCATGATCTAACCCAAGCTGCCTTGGAGGGGGATTTTGAAAGGGCCAGAAAAATACACTATCAATGGTTGGATTTAATGAACATTAATTTTATTGAGTCAAACCCAATCCCAGTTAAGACAGCTCTTTCTATGATGGGTAAAATCAAGGAAATTTTTAGACTGCCTTTGGTAGCGATGGAAGATAAAAACAGGGAAGCCCTCAAAGCCGTCCTAAAATCGCATAAACTCATATGAAAAAAATCCCGGTAGGGATAATAGGCGCTACCGGCATGGTTGGTCAGCGTTTTGTTACCCTTTTAAAAAATCATCCCTTTTTTGATATAGTTGCTTTGGCAGCTTCTCCCCGTTCTGTCAATCAAAAATACCAGCAAGCAGTTAAAGGCAGATGGGTTATGTCTGAACCAATCCCTAAGTCCATTAAAAATATCAGGGTAATGGGAGTGGAAAAAGATTTAGAAGAAATTGCCAAAAGGGTGGAGCTGGTATTTTCAGCTCTTGATATGGAGAAAGAAAAAATTCGATCCGTTGAGGATGGATTTGCCAATTTGGGGGTGGTGGTTGTTTCCAATAATTCAGCCCATAGATGGACTAAAGATGTTCCGATGATTATGCCGGAGATAAATCCACAGCATCTCAAGTTGATTAAACACCAACAAGAAAACCACGGCTGGAAAAGAGGATTTGTAGTAGTCAAACCTAATTGTTCTATCCAATCATATGTGCCAATGCTGACTCCACTACTAAAGTATGGTATCAAAAAAGTAGTGGTCACAACTTTGCAGGCGGTATCAGGGGCAGGTAAAATTCTAAAAGATTGGCCCCAGATGCAGGAAAATCTGATTCCTAATATTCCCGGTGAAGAAGAAAAGTCTGAGATAGAGCCTTCAAAAATTTGGGGTAAATTAATTGATGGTCAGATTAAACTGACTGGCCCAGCTATAAGTGCAACTTGTATCAGGGTGCCTTTGGAGGATGGGCACATGGCTGCTGTGGCTGTGTCTTTTAAGAAAAAAGTCAGCAAAAAACAAATTATTAATGAGTGGAAAAAGTTTAACCCATTAAAGTTTTTAAAATTACCGTCTGCCCCGAATCCTTTTATAACTTATTTTGAGGAGGATGATAGACCTCAGACTAAGCTGGATCGGAATTTGGAAGATGGAATGGGTATAGCAGCAGGTAGGTTAAGGGAAGATGGGGAAGGGTTCAAATTTATCGGGCTTTCCCATAATACTATCCGGGGAGCTGCAGGAGGGGCGATTTTAACTGCAGAATTGTTGATGAAGAAAGGATATATTGATGGCTAAAATCAACCCTAATTACAAAAAGTTACCTCAAACTTATTTGTTTTCCGAAATTGCCCGTAAAACTAAAGCTTTTTCTGAGGCTAATTCAGGAGTGGAAATTTTAAGATTGGGGATAGGTAATACTACTTTAGAGTTGGTACCGGAAGTAATTAAAGGATTAAAGAGGGCAGTTGAAAAGTTAGCAAATGTTCGAACTTACAGCGGATATGGAGATGAACAGGGAGATATTAGGCTAAGAAGCGAATTGGTTAACTGGTATAAAAAAAGCGGAGTAGCCTTAAATGAGCAGGAAATTTTTATTTCTGATGGGGCAAAGCCTGATGCAGCCAATATTTCTTCTATCTTTGACCAAAAAAGCATAGTAGCTATTGCTGATCCGGTTTATCCTGTTTATCTTGATGCAAATATTATAGGAGGCAAAAAAATTATTTTTTTGGAAGCTGATGAGAAAAATAATTTTATCCCCAAACCTCCAAAACAAAAAGTGGATTTAATCTTTTTATGCAGTCCCAATAACCCCACAGGAGCTGTGGCAAATAAAAAAGATCTTTTGCAGTTTGTAAATTATGCCATCAAACAAAAGTCTGTAATTATTTTTGATGCAGCTTACTCAGAGTATATTACAGATAATAGTTTGCCAAAAAGTATTTATCAAATACCTGGGGCCAAAAAATGTGCCGTAGAGCTGCAAAGTTTTTCCAAGTCAGCAGGGTTTACCGGAGTTAGGCTTGGCTGGACAGTAGTACCTAAGCAGTTAGTAGTTGAAGGTAAAGGAGATGTTAATAGAACCTGGAATAGAAGACAAACTACAATGTTTAATGGAGCTTCCAATATTGCCCAAGAAGGAGGTTTTGCTATTTTATCTTCCAAAGGTCGAAAACAAACCTTAAAACAAGTCAGATACTATATGGAAAATGCAAAACTGATTAAAAAGGGCTTGGAAAGTATTGGCTTAAAAGTAACGGGAGGGGAAAATGCCCCATATCTTTGGGTTAAATGTCCAAAAGGGTTAACTTCCTGGCAGTTTTTTGATAAATTACTTACCCAGGCTCATGTGGTTTCCACTCCAGGGGTTGGATTTGGAAAAATGGGAGAAGGGTATTTGAGGTTTTCTTCTTTTGGGCATAGGGAGAATGTGATGAAGGCTGTGGAAAGCATAAAGAAGTATTTAAAATTATGAGAAAGACCTTGACTTTTACCAAACAGCAAATAGAAGAGATTATCAAATCCTATCCTACCCCTTTTTATATTTATGATGAAAAAAGGATCAGGGAAAATGCCGGAAGGTTTTATAAAGCTTTTGACTGGGTAGCTGATTTTAAAAATTATTTTGCTGTTAAGGCTTGTCCTAACCCGCATATCTTAAAAATCTTAAAAGAAGAAGGAATGGGAACAGATTGCTCTTCTTTGCCGGAATTGGTCATGGCAGAAAAGGTGGGGATTTTAGGAGAAAATATTATGTTTTCCTCAAATAACACCCCGGCAAAGGAGTTTAAAAAAGCCAAAAAAATAGGAGCAATTATAAACTTGGATGATATTACCCACATTAATTTCTTAGACCAAACAGCTGGTTTGCCTCAGATTATTTGTTTTAGGTATAACCCCGGGCCTTTGAGGAAAAGTGGAGTAAATACAATCATTGGTAAACCGGAAGAAGCAAAATATGGTCTAACCAAAGAGCAACTTTTTGAAAGCTACAAATTAGTCAAGCAAAGGGGAGTAAAAAGGTTCGGTTTGCATACCATGGTTGTTTCCAATGAGCTGGGGATTTCTGCTTTGGCCCAAACTGCCAAGATGCTTTTTGAGCTGGCCGTAGGGATTTATAAAGAACTGGATATAAAATTGGAGTTTATTAATTTAGGGGGAGGGATAGGTATCCCTTATAAATTAAACCAAAGAGAGGTTGATTTGAATAAACTTTCTCAAAAGATAAAAAGATATTATCAAGATATTATTGTTAAAAACGGACTTGACCCAATTAGGGTAGTATTTGAGTGTGGCAGAATGATAACAGGGCCTTTTGGATATTTAGTCACCACTGTTATTCACAAGAAACATACCTATAAAGAATATATTGGGGTTGATGCTTGTATGGCCAATTTGATGAGGCCTGGGATGTATGGAGCTTACCATCATGAAACTGTTTTGGGCAAAGAAAACAAGTCGCTAATGCAAACTTATGATGTGGTGGGTTCTTTGTGTGAAAACAATGACAAGTTTGCCATAGACAGAAAACTGCCCACAGTGGAGACAGGAGATATTATAGTAATCCATGATACTGGCGCTCATGGCTTCGCCATGGGGTTTCAATACAATGGGAAGTTAAGATCAGCAGAGCTTTTGTTAAAACCAGATGGAAGGGTAAAGCAAATTAGAAGGGCGGAGACAGTGGAGGATTATTTTTCCACTTTAGACTTTTCAAGTATTTGAAAATGTAATTAAAATTACGTATGCAAGTTAGAAAAACTAAAATTATTTGTACTATTGGTCCTGCGTCTTGGGATATTGAGGTGATAGGTCAATTAATTAAAGCAGGAATGGATCTGGCCAGATTAAACTTTTCCCACGGTACTTATCAGGAAAAAGCAGAGCAGATTAAAAATATTAGAGCTGCCAGCAAGAAACTAAATAAACCAATAGGAATTATTGCTGATCTGGCTGGGCTAAAACTAAGACTTGGTACTTTTGCCGGACAAGCAAACGGCAAAGATATACCTGTAGTTTTAAATACAGGAGAAATCATTCAGTTGGCAAAAAATCCAGTAGGAAATGAGATTCCCATCCAATTTGATCTAAGCCCATACCTAAAAACAGGACAAAAAGTTTTATTGAATGATGGATTGGTAGAAACTGAGGTTTTGCAGATTAAAGGGAGGGTCATTTTTGCCAGGGTATCCAACAAAGGATTTATCTCATCAAACAAGGGAATTAATGTGCCAGATTTAAACTTAAAAAGGGCTTTTTTAACTGAGAAAGATGTGGGAGATGCTAAGTTTGCTTTGAAAGAAGGGGTAGACTTTTTAGCCTTATCATTTGTGCAATCTGCCAAAGACCTGGGAGTTGTCAGAGCTTTAATTAAAAAAAACAAATCTGAAACTAAAATTATTGCTAAATTAGAAAAACCCAAAGCTATAGAAAAATTGGAAGAAATTATTAAAGCAGCTGATGCCGTTATGATAGCCAGAGGCGATTTAGGTATTGAAACAGAAGCTGCAAGAGTGCCTTTATTGCAGAAAAAGATTATCCGTCTATCACGGCAGCATTTTAAAATGGTGATTGTAGCCAGCCAAATGCTGGAATCCATGACAGAAAACCCAAGGCCAACTAGAGCTGAAGTATCTGATGTGGCTAATGCTGTTTTTGATCAGGCTGATGCTGTGATGTTATCTGCAGAAACAGCTAACGGGAAATATCCTGTTGAGTCAGTTAAGATGATGGCATCAATTATCCAATCAGTTGAATCTGATGAAGAATATAATTTCCTACTTGAAAAAAATATTCTTAATGTTTAAGCTTTGTGAATAGAAATTATGGCAAAGAAAATTGCTGCTGATATTTTAGGAACCTTGCCTGATTGGGTTTTAAAGGAACATATTAAAAAAGGGATTATTAAGATAGATCCTCTGCCCGGGGACTGGGAAAATTCGGTAGATGAGGTGACGCTTGATTTTCATTTAGGCAACAAACTGCGGGTTTTCAGCGGGGATGGCTGGGATATTATAGATACCAAACATACTGCCAAGGAAGATTTGGAAAAAATGATGAAACTGGTGGAATTAAAAAAGGGTCAACCTTTTATTCTAACTGACCATGACTTTGTCATAGCCACCACCAAAGAAAGGTTAACTTTGCCTGATAATATTGTTGGGCATTTGCATGGTAAATCCTCTTTAGCAAGATTGGGGGTGGTGGTCCATTCCACGGCAGCCAGGTTTGATCCTGGTTGGGACGGCCATCCGGTTTTGGAATTTGGCACCTTTTTAAAAGGCAAAAAAATAGTTATATACGAAGGTAGTCCAATTTGTGCTTTTTCATTTGAAAAATTGACAGCCTCAGTGCAAAGATCATATAAAAGTTCTCCTAATAATAGGTATGGTGGATCTGATTTGCCTGAAGTTTCTAATATTACTGGCAAAAAAATTAAAATTTAAATATCAAACATCAAAATGCAAAATGACATACTAAGATTTAAAATGTTTTAAAATTTTAAACTTTGCATTGTCACTTTGATTATTACAATTTAATCTTTACATTATGTCTGTACTTGGTATTAATGAAATTCGCAAAAGAATTAAAAAGTATGGCTTGATTAAGGATTTAGCAGAGAGGGAGCTGAAAAATCCGGAAGGGGTGGGATTGGACTTGAGGTTAGGTTCTGTCCATAAAATTGTCAAAGGAGGAGCTTTTATTGAAGTTGACGGGCAAAAGTTAGGAAAAAGAAAAGGAGTGGAAACAAAGCCAGTAGTTCAGTTTGCGGAAGGAAAAGTACAGGAAATTACCATTAAACCTGGGGAATATTTTCTAATTCAGACTGTGGAAGAAATTAACGCACCTTTTGATTTAATGCCACAAGTGCATATGAGAACCTCACTTTTTAGGGCGGGGCTTTTGCTCTTAAATTCCAAAACAGACCCAGGTTACTCAGGGGTTTTGACCATGGGACTGACCAATTTATCCCCTTTTCCGGTTAAATTACAACTGGGAGCCAGAATTTGTAATATAATCTTTCATAAGATTGTGGGGAAAACCACTAAATATAGGGGTCAGCATCAAGGAGGCAGGGTTTCACCCAAAATTGCGGAAAGACAGGTATGAAAAAAAATCAGGAGTATCAGTATTTGAATTTGTTAAAAGATATTTTTAAAAATGGTGTTGATAAACCTGTGTTTAATAATCCTGGTGTTTATATCAGATCAGTTTTTGGTAGACAATTAAGATTTGATTTATCCTCTTTTCCTCTTTTAACAACAAAAAAGGTCTTTTTAAGAGGTATTATTCACGAGCTTCTTTGGTTTTTGAAAGGTGATTCCAATATTAAATACCTTATTGATGCTAATGTGCATATTTGGGATGAATGGGCATATAAGAACCTGCTTCGCTCGCGCTCTAAAGATATTGTAGCGCTCGCTCGCAGAACCTTGTCCAATTCTTCCGAAAAAAGTAAAAATTCTTCCGATACTATAAGTCAAGATGAATTCATTACACTTTTAAAGGCTCTACCAATAGGCCATCCTTTTGTTAAAAAATATGGAGATTTGGGGAATGTTTATGGGGTGCAATGGAGAAGATGGAAAACTTCAGATGGTAGAGCTATAGATCAGTTAGCATGGGCGATTAACGAACTAAAAACCACACCGTACCGAAAATCAATTGTAGTTTCAGCCTGGAATCCCGAGTTTATTTACGAGATGGCCTCGCCTGGCAAATCTATGGCCTTACCTCCCTGTCATACCCTTTTCCAATTTAATGTCAACAATGGTAGGTTATCATTACAGCTTTACCAAAGGTCAGCAGATTCTTTTTTAGGGGTGCCTTTTAATATTGCTTCATATGCACTTTTTACTATGATGGTTGCTCAGGTGGCAGGGTTTAAACCTGGAGAATTTGTGCATACTTTCGGGGATGTGCATATTTATAGTAATCATTTTGCTGCTGCTAAAGAGCAGTTAAAAAGAAAACCAAGAAAATTTCCCACTATGAAAATAAATCCCGCAGTAAAAAAGATTGATGATTTTCAGCTGGAAGATTTTAAACTGGAAGGATATGACCCGTACCCTTCCATAAAAGGGGAAGTAACAGTAGTAGGGGGGTTCTAAATGAAACTATGAATAAACCTAAAATATCTATCATAGTTGCTATGGCCGGCAAAAAAAGAGTTATAGGTAAAAAAGGAACTCTTCCTTGGTACATACCTGAGGAGCTAAAAAGATTTAAAAGTATCACCATGGGATATCCAATCATCATGGGCAGAAAGACCCATGAATCTATTGGCAAACCTTTGCCCGGGAGGACTAATGTTATTGTGACCCATGAACCAAATTATCAAGCACAAGGTTGTATAGTAGTACATAATTTGGAGGAAGCCCTTCGACTCGCTGCGCTCGCTCAGGGTAAACCCTTCGACTATGCTGCGGATGTTTTGGGCAATGACGAAATATTCGTCATTGGAGGGGGACAAATCTATCAGCAAGCTTTAAAATTTGCAGATAAATTATATTTAACTTATATAGATAAAGAGATAAAAGGTGATGTATTTTTCCCGGATTATTCGGAATTTAAAAAAGTGATTTGGGAATCAGATTGGCAAGAACATCAAGGGAAAAGATATAAATTTTTTGAGCTGGAAAGAACTGATATAAATCATTGAGGATTGAATTATAATCAGCATCTTGTTAAAATACACACATTACGCACTCATGGTATAAGTCTCTGATACTACTAACCATGGGGAGGGAAAAGAGACTATGTATAAACTACCAAGCTTAGAAGAGTTATTAGAAGCTGGTGTTCATTTTGGACACCAAGTCAGGCGTGGTCATCCCAGGATGAAACCATATATTTTTGGTGCCAGGGATGGAGTGCATATTATTGATTTAACCCAGTCCCACAAATATCTTAAAGAAGCTTCCGAGTTTGTTTATGAGTTGGGAAAGACAGGAAAAGTATTACTGTTTGTTGGAACTAAAAAACAAGCCAGGCCGATTGTGGAAAGTTTAGCAAAAAAACTAAATGCTTCGTATATGACGGAAAGATGGATGGGAGGATTTTTAACCAACTTTGAAGAGATTAAAAAAAATATTAAACTGCTAAAAGAATTTAGACAGCAGAAAGAAAAAGGCGAGTTGGCAAAATATACCAAAAAAGAACTGTTGCTGCTGGATAGAAAAATGGCCAAACTGGAAAAAGACTTTGCCGGTGTGATGGATTTGGAAAGATTGCCGGATGCCATCTTTGTGACAGATGCTGTTTCAGAAAATATTGCTGTCAGGGAGGCAAACAGATTAAAGATAAAGGTGGTGGCAATTGCAGATTCAAATTGCAACGTATCGGAAATAGATTATCCTATTCCTGGCAACGATGATGCCATCAAGTCAATTAAGATTTTGGTTGAGGCAATTGCTGCGGCTTTAGAAGAAGGTAAAAAAGAGGGAGGAAAACAAGCTGCTAAAATTGCTAAAAAGGAGGAGAAAGAAGCTGCCAAAAAAGCAGCAGAAGAAGAGGGGGCAATAGATGAGCAATTAATAGTGGAAGTGGTAGCAGCTGAGGAACAGGTAGAAAAAGCAACAGTTAAAGAAGCAGAAAGGGTAGTGGAGTAAGCGGCAAAAACGTAAGATTATGAATATCGAAGATATAAAAAAATTGAGAGAACAGACAGGGGCTGGGATTGCCGACTGTAAGGAAGCCTTGAGTTTATCGAAGGGTGACACGGAAAAGGCCAAAGAGTGGTTAAAAAAGATTGGTTTTGAAAGAGGAGCTTCACAAGCTGAAAGAGAAGTTAAGGCTGGGTTGATTGATGTATATTCTCATGGAGGAAAAGTGGGGGTGATAGTTGAACTTTTATGTGAGACAGATTTTGTAGGGAGAACCGAAGATTTTAAAAATTTAGCTCATGAGATTTCTTTGCAGATTGCCTCTATGAATCCTTTCTCAATAGATGAATTGTTAAAGCAAGAATATATTAGGGATAACAGCCAGACTGTGGATCAGTTAATAATGTCTGTTTCTTCCAAACTGGGGGAAAATATTCAGGTAGGCAGATTTGAAAGAGTGGCTTTGGGAGAGTAAAACGATAATGGATCCAGTATTGACTCAACCAAGTGAAAAGATAGAACAAGCCCTGCATCATTTTAAAGTGGAAATTGCCGGTATTAGAGCAGGCAGAGCAAATCCTGCTTTAATAGAAAATATTATGGTTTTGGCATATGGAGGCAAAATGAAACTGATTGAATTGGGAAACATCTCAGTTCCTCAGCCTACTCTTTTAACAATTCAAGTTTGGGACAGCCAAATTTTGCAAAATGTCATCAAGGGCATATATGACGCAAATTTAGGCTTAAATCCTTCCAATGAGGGAAATTTGATCAGATTACCTATTCCCCCTCTGACTGCAGAAAGAAGAGAGGAATTTATTAAAATCCTGCATCAAAAAATGGAAGAGGTTAGAGTTGCTATCAGGCAAATAAGGCAGGATTTTAGGCAAGATTGGAAAAAAGCCTCAGATGGAGGAGAATTTGGAGAGGATGAGTTTTTCAGAAGAGAGAAGTTATTACAAGAATTGGTGGATAAAAATATGACGGAGATTGAAAGTTTAGGAAGGGTAAAGGAGGAAGAGTTAAAAGAGATTTAAGATGTTCATAAGTATTTTAATCTTCATTTTTACTTTATTAGTTTTAGTTTTAATTCATGAACTGGGTCATTTTTTAATGGCCAAAAGATTTGGTATTAAGGTGGAAGAATTCGGATTCGGTATCCCCCCTAAGGTTTTTGGTAAAAAAATTGGCGAGACAATTTATTCAATCAATGCCCTCCCCTTGGGTGGATTTGTCAGGCTTTTGGGGGAGGACGAAGTTGGTAGTTCGAAAAGCAGCCGTGATTTTAGGGCCAAAAGTGTGTATCAGAGAATAATGGTAGTTGTGGCCGGGGTAGTTATGAATCTTTTTTTGGCATGGGTTATTTTTTATTCAGTTTTAATTTACCAGGACTTTAAAATTGTTTATCCGACTTTGGAACCGGCTGTTTTTATCGGATATTTGGAAAAAGATTTCCCGGCTGCAAAGGCGGGTATAAAAGTGGGAGACAGAATATTAAAAGTAGACAATAAAAGTATTAAAAATTTTGAGGATGCCAGAAATTTTATAAAAGAAAAAAAAGGAGAACATGTTGCATTGGAAGTTTCGGATATAGATGGCAGAAACATAAGAATTTTGTCGGTTACTCCAAAAAAAGTTGAAGAAGATGACTTTTTAATTGGAGTAGGATTTAGTCCTCTGGCAATTAAGCAGTATGAGACTTTCCCTCAAAAAATATTCTCCGGCGTTACTTATTCTTTTGATCTGACTAAAGTTACTTTCCTGGGATTTAATAAGCTTATCAAAGACTTGACTGGTGGTGATTTCAAAACAGCTTCCCAATCTGTCAGCGGGCCTGTGGGACTGGCCAGCGTCAGCAATGATATTTTAAGTGGCGGAAAACAAGTTTTGCCCTTTTATTTTTGGTTCATCGGAGTTATTTCACTGACATTATCTATTTTTAATGTCTTGCCTATTCCTGCTTTGGATGGGGGGAGATTATTATTTTTAATCATAGAAGCAGTCAGCCGTAAAAAGATCAGAGAAGATATTGAAAGAAAAGTTCATCAAATCGGCTTTGCCCTGCTACTATTTTTAGCGCTACTTATTACTTATTCCGATATCAGCAAATTAATTCGCTAATTTTTCCTTCTGTAGTATATACTAAATACATACTATGGTTAGAATTTTTAGCATAATTATTTTAAGTTTGTCTATCCTGCTTTTTCCTCCAGCCACCCTGGCAGTAATTTCCAATAATAGTGTTCCAGGTGATGCTACCTACCCTCTTAAAAGAGGATTAGAAGATATGATATTTGCTGTAGCTTCCATAAATCCTACCACCAAAGCTTGGTTTGCTGCAGCCAGATCTGACAGAAGATTTAAGGAATTGGGTGTTTTGATAACACGGGGTAAAAAAGTGGGAGAGACTTTAAATGAGTTAGTTGAACAAACTCAAATAGCTGCTGACCAGATCAGCCAAGTTGATGATCAGTCTCAAAAAGAAAAGTTAGTTCAACAACTTTCCCAATCAATCCAAAAGTATGATCAGGCTTTACAACGGTTTTCCCCAACCACATCCAGCCAACCCCCTGCTTCTCAGCCAACAATCACAGTTACTCCTTTACCTCAAAGTCAAAATCCGCCTAAATTAACTAAACCTTCTTCTACTGCAGCTCCTATCCCTAGACCAAGTCTAAGACCAATCTCCACTCCTACTCCCGCTCCGCCGGAGCTGGTTACTCAGCCTCCACAGCCAACTGTAACACCAGCTCCAAGTCAGACTGTAATTCCTTCAATCCGGCCTAATACCATTCCCGTTCCTCATAGAGACGAAGAGGATTATAGGAAAAAAGAGAAAGAAATAGAAGAAGCCAGGAAGAGACTTGAAGAAATAAAAAACCGCTTGGAGGAAAAACAAAGAAAGCAAGAAGAAGACCATCGAGATAAACAGGAGAATCAGCCTAAATTTCAAGAATACAAGAAACAGCCAAAACCTGAAAAAAGAGAAGATAGTGAAGAAGTAGAGGTTAAAAAAGGTAACAGACGGAGTAAAGATTAAAACCT
>JACQIX010000004.1 GCA_016198275.1 Candidatus Daviesbacteria bacterium
AGGATAAAATTTCCAAAACTGTAATTTATAAAGACATCCCTCTTGACCAAATTAGCAAAGTTGAATTTGTTTTAGATCCGGCTATAGATACTTTGCCTTCCCTGACTTTGTATCCTGATTCCGGCAAAGCTGACAATATCTTTATTGCTTCCACCAGTGAAGCTGTTGGTTCTGCTGCTTTAGATCAAACTTTTCCAACTACCTCCATACAAATATCCGGGGCGAAAGATTCATCGGGAATTTATACTGGCCCTGTCACCATCACTTTAACTGGAAATGATACCCAATCAGGCATATTAACAATAGAATATAGTTTGGATAATGGCAAAACAGTACACGTTTATTCCGGACCTTTTACTATTTCTACTCCTGGAAAAACCACCATCCAATTCAAATCCATTGATAAATTAGGCAACGAAGAAATCCCCCAAACAATCACCATAGAAATAGCTGTCCCACTCATTCCCATCTCAACTCCCACGCCAACCATAACATCCGGCAATTCATCAAGTTCCAGTTCATCCAACATCAATTCCCCTGGCGCCTCAACTAACTTCACAACCACCAACACCCCGAAGGTGGGCTTTGTCTCCTTCGGGGTGGAAGGTTCTATCCTATCTCCTCCTGCTGTTTTAGGGGTTACTTTTCCCAATCCAGGTCATATTTCAGATGAAATTAATGTCAGCCAAATCTTAAATAAGTCGGAAAACCCTGTTGTCAGTAAAACAAGTGCTTCTTCTACAGAACAAATCCTCGACGGTTTATTAATAATCTCAGCAGGAATAGTTACTTTAGCTTCTTTAGGGTTAATTTTTACGTTTATCAAACCAATTCCAGACAAAGTGTAACACCCAAAACCAAACAATAACATTTGCCACTGAAATTAAAGTTACTTTTACTGAATCAGTACTTGATAAGCATAGCGCAATCGGATAACCCGTTAGACTGCATGAATGAAATACTGTAAAGTAGCTAGAAAACCCCGTTACTGCTTGGAGAATTCCAGAGATAACCCATACCAAAATACTTAACCCCAAAGTAATAAAGAATTTTTTCATACACTAAGTATACCAACATTTAAGATTTAGAAATAGACGCCTTATAGTTTTGATTTTCAGCCAAAATATGTTAGTATCAAAAAATGAGTAATAGAGTAGAATTTGCAAGAGAAGGTATGATTGGAAATGGCAGCCCTTCGAGACTAAATTATGGTAATGGGGTAATGAAAAAAATTTATGAGGGGGGAAGAAGAATTGCCCCTATGTCCAAAAAACAGGAAAGGGTTGCAGCACGTAAAGCCCGAACACTAAGTCAATGGGAAGAATATGAAACAGCCAAACAAGCCAGGGTTTTAGAAAGAGTAAACGCTGTGAGGGGTGGTTATGATGATTTTTGTCCTGAAGGATTCGGCCATGAAATTAGATATTTAAGAAGCCTCCGTATTATGTAACAATAAATCTATGCTACCCACATTCTATTAGTAAATAACGTTACAAACCTCAGCTCTAACAAAAATAGTAGAATACAAACTATAAAAAATAGAATTTTGGATTTAATAACTGAGGGAATAACAAAAAATACAGGAAAGGCTACCAAAACATATCTTACCATTCCCACTGTTGTTGAAAATAACGGCAAAATTAACACTACTAAAGAATAAATGAAATAAGTAAATCCTAATTTTCTGGTTACCGGCAAAAGTAAGATAAGAAAAATAACAGAAAATAACCAGTCTAAAAATGCAGTAGACAAAGAGGGCTTTAACCAACCCGCCAATAAAAGATTTGCATAATTTATTAGCGGTATTAAAGGAAAAACAAAATTACACCGTCCTTGTACCTTACACCATTCTTTTTGAGCATCAATAAATATAAACCCATTACCAAATATTGTTTGCAGATATAACATATAAAACAATATCCCTGATATGCCGATTGTTAGAAGGGTAAATCTTTTAAAGATAGATTGTTTTAAAAGCAAATACGAGATAGCAATTCCAACTCCTGCCAGTCTGGTCATACTGCTAAATCCAGCTAAAATTGCTGATAATAAATACTTTCTTTGCTCCATCAGTAAAAACGATAAAAGTGTCAGTGTTAAAAATAAACCTTCTGTATATCCTGCATGCAAAATAAAAGTTGAAGGAAAGCAGGCAAAAAATATCAAGGCCATTTTAGCATAATATTCTCCAGTCAGTTTTTTAGCTAAAAAATAAAAAAAAACAAAAGTCAGCAATCCAAAAATAAATGACAGAATAAAAGTGGCTAATAAGGGAGGTAAAATAAAGGAAGTTATTTTTATTACCAGTGGCCACATCGGGAAAAATGCCTGCTGGGGATATTTATACCCATTTGCGGCAATGCTGACATAATGGGCGCTATCCCAATAGCTTACCCATGATAAGTAAAGTCTTTGATATAAAGTCAAAGATTCAGCAGTTTTTAAATAAATTGGTTGGAGGAAAATCTGGAAAAAAAGAATTATCAGATACCATAAAAAATAGACAAACAGCGGAAATTGAAATTTCACCTGTTAATCATACCATCAACTTAAATCCCCAATTTATTAAAGGAATAATCCAGTAATTCCTTTGCTTCATCTCTTCTGTCTTCTGAGCCTAACAATACTCCTATTACTTCATGCCCATCTTTCCTGGCCAAGGTTATTAAAGTAAGCCCGGATGCTGGGGTATAACCCGTTTTAAACCCTATTACCCCCGGGTAAGTTGTTAAAAGATTAATCCCTGAATACATATCATAATCCTGATGGGTGTCGGTTTTTGGTAGAATTATATGGACAGTTTTAGAAATATCAACTACCTGCGGAAAACGCCTGATTAGGAATCTGGTTAAAATAGCCAGGTCATAAGCTGTTGAGTATGAATTATTTGCATCTTCATCCAAACCAGTAGGATTTACAAAAAAAGTATCTTTCATGCCTAACTGCTTGGCTTTTGCATTCATCAACTTGATAAATTCCTCTCTGCTGCCGTTTGCTCCTTCAGCAATTACTTCCGCTGCATCATTGGCTGATATTAAAAAAATTCCAGCCAAAAGCTCTTTTAAGGTTAATTTTTCCCGAGCAATCAGTAACATTTTGTCAGGTTCCATATCAGCAGCCCTTTGACTAACTATAAACTTATCCTCCATATTTTTGTGTTCTAAAGCAATTAAAGCAGTCATCACTTTCACCAAAGAGGCAATTGGTAATCTTTTATTTTGGTTTTTAGCATAAAGTATTTTGGCAGATTTGGTATCAATAAAAAATCCGCCCTTTGCACTCACCTGGGGAGCATTAAATTGACCATCAGATACTCCTTTAGGCAACCACTGATTAATACCTAAGACTTTTTCTCCGCTCAAAAGAGGGGATATCAATTTTTTTGGTTCCTTGCTTGAGGTGATGTTGGAGATAAGAAATGCCAGCAAAATTACCAGCAGGGTTGAAAAAAAGACTAATTTTTTCACGAAACCAATCATACTCAAACTGCCCCTTGACGTCCATATCAAATTTATCCCACAATTATTATGGTGCTAAGACGGAGCACAAGGATATGTTATACCGTCTAATACCTTTTTTATTAATAATCACCTTACTTTCTTTTGTATTATTTAATTTCCAATCCATCAGACGAGAACTTGCCTATAAATTAGGCATTTCAGGTGATACCACCACTTCCTGCTGCAGCGTTGATCAAGCCTTAAAACAAAACGGCCAGTTTGACGAAAATGCCAATATGGCTATTTTTAACAGTCAGGTTATTGATTACCCTAAAACATCTCTTGCCTACAGCTACGCCCAATCCATGGCTCAAGGAACTGCCAACCAGGCGGTTTTAGGCACAACCAATGATGCAGGTGAAGAAAAGTGGATTGAGGTTTCCTTGGATGAACAAAAACTGCGGGCTTGGGAAGGAAATAAATTAATAATGGAATTTTCAATCTCCTCCGGCCTTTGGGCTCCTACTCCGAAAGGCACTTTTAATATTTGGTATAAAACCCGTTCACAAAGCATGGTGGGCGGATCACAAGCATTAGGCACTTACTATAACCTACCTAATGTTCCACATAATATGTTTTTCTATCAGGGCTATGCCATCCATGGAGCTTATTGGCACAACAACTTTGGTCATCCGATGAGCCACGGATGCGTCAATTCTCCTTTAGCCAGTGCCGCCCAAATCTTTGACTGGGCAGGACCCGTGGTACCTCAGGGGCAAGGTACGGTCAGAGCTACTCCGGAAAATCCGGGAACAAGAGTTTTAGTCCGCTGACTAAGAAATATCCCTGTGGGTAGTATACATAAAAGCAGCTTCTTTATTTAAACTCATCAATTCTTCCGAGGCTTGTTTAAAAATTTCATCGCTTGAAACTTCCTGTTTTTTCTCCATCCATCTCCTTATTTCCCTAACCACTAAATTAGCTGTTACTTCTGCTTCCTGTTTATCAACATGCGTAGAAAGACAGGCAGCATAAATAGAAGCATAAAGCTTCCTCTCATCAAACTCTTGTTTGCGTCCCTGTCTTTTAATAATGTGAGTCATTTTTATCCAAAATTAATTGTACCGTTGGCAATCAGTATCAGCAACCAACCAAGAGCAACTAAAAGCAGTCCTATCGCAAGCCTCATAAACCCCCTTGTTTCTTGTTTCCACATCTTTATTGCCGGCAATTTCGTCCCTGCGGCAACTAATATCAAAATAGCAACCAGAGGAAGCACAAAGATTATGTTATATAAAACCAGCATTAACAATGCTGCTAGATTAAAATTAGTAGAAAGAATGGTGATGATAGCAAGGTAGGGAGCACCTGTACAGGGAAGTTCTACCCCTGCCACAAAAGCGCCTGTTATAATTACTCCCAAAACAGTGACATTTTTGGAAAGATCATGAATTTTTTTAACAAATCTCACTGGTATACCTAAAGAAAAACCCCTGCCGTACCAAAAGTAGTCCTTAATCTCTACTAGCCCAAGTATAACAATAATTGATCCAACAGTAATTGAGATATACTCTGTCACAAAAAGCGGGATAGAGCCTAGGAAAAATAATAGTCCTATCCCTGCCAGCAGGTATGTTATATAAATTGACAAAATATAAAGTCCTCCCAAAAACAACATTCTGGCAACAGATTTATGGCCGCCCAAGATCACAGAAATCATCAAAATTAAAACCCCAATAGCACAAGGGTTAATCGAATCAATGGCAGCAGACCCCACTACAAGACCTAATGTTGGCAAATGAATATCAGTCATAATTTTAGGGCAACCGCTCTTTTAATTCTCCTTTCAAAACAGCAACTTTGTAAAAGTTACAGAGTTTATCTGTCCTATCCTTGGGTTCATCCAGTTCCACAATTACACAATCTCCTGGTGGTATATTAGACTGGGGAGAGATAATATAGTCTTTTGGATTATCAGTTAGTTTTTGTTGAAAAAAAGTATCACCTTTGGTGCTATATACAAACACCTGGAAGTTGGCCTTCTGACCTTTACATAAATCTCCATCTTTCATAGTTAACAAACCGCTGTTGGTAGGGATTGTTAAATGAGTATTGCTCATACTGCCTCCCAGGCTTTCAAAGAAATGAGAAAGAGAAGCATCATGTAAATCCAAAAGCACTCCTTCAAAATGCATTCTCTTATCATTATGTTCATGAACCACTTCCTCACCTGTTTTATTGGAGAAACCCTGCGGATCTTTAATATTAATTTCTTCTCCACAATTCCAGATTTCAAAATCAGCATGCCAATGAATAGGTCCACCTGTTTTAGATTGTTGATTAAGGTAAATTGTAGATCCGGAAAGATAAATTGTATTTGCCAAAGCCACCACTAAAAATGCTCCAAATAAAAAATATTTTACTCTTTCACTTTTTTGCCTATAAAGCATTGAAATAATAGTTAAAATACCCAATGCTAAAAACGCCCAGAGGGTAAAGTTGATTGAATTTGTACGCAGAACCTGATCTAAGGAAGGTGCGGTTTTTTCTAAAACTTCCTCACCTTCATGAGCCAGTACTTCAAAAAATCTCATCTATACCATTGTAATCATATGTAATACACTTAAAACAAGTGGAAAAAATATATTCAAAAAAAATTGAGGATATTGTAGAAGAATTTCAAACAGATTTATTAGTTGGTCTAACCTCTGCTGAAGCTGAAACCAGATTACAAAAGTATGGTCCAAATACTTTAAAAGGGGAAAAAGGTAAAAGCGCTCTTTTAATACTGTTTGCTCAATTTTCCAGCCTGCTGGTTATTATTCTTCTTGCTGCCTCCGGGATCTCCCTGCTTTTAGGAGAAATTATTGATGCTGTAATGATTATGACAATTGTGGTGCTGAATGCCATTATTGGCTTTATTCAAGAATACAAAGTAGACAGAACTATCCGTGAGTTAAAAAAATTGGTCGTATCTAACACTTTTGTGCAAAGAGATGGGCAATTAACCCAAATTCCAAGTTCCCAGCTTGTTAGGGGAGATCTAATCATTTTAGAAGAAGGCCAGAGAGTGCCTGCAGATATCAGGTTAATATCAGCAATTAATTTGCAGACCGCTGAAGCCTCTTTAACTGGCGAATCAACACCTGTTGCCAAAGATATTCAACCAATTTATAAAACAGTAATTATAGCTGAACAAAAAAATATGCTTTTTTCCGGAACCTCAATAGTTGCAGGTAAAGGTACGGGAATAGTTATAGCCACCGCCATGGTAACAGAGATTGGTAAAATAGCAAAATTAGTTTCTCACGAACAAGAAGTATCCACACCCATGCAACTAAAGCTCAATAAGCTAGGAGTCTTTATTGGAAAAATTGTCTTACTGATTGCCACAGCCATAGGTATAGAGCAGCTTATATTTGGTCAAAAAATTGTCAATGCTTTCGTTTCTGCAATTGCTTTGGCTGTAGCAGCTATTCCTGAAGGATTACCGGCAGTCATCACTATATCTTTAGCTCTGGGCACAAAAAGACTTTTAAAACAAAAGGCTCTTATCAGGCATCTGCCTTCAGCAGAAACATTAGGTTCAACAGATATTATTTGTGTTGACAAAACAGGAACTTTAACAGAAGGAGCAATGGAAGTAACTGAAATTTTTGGAAGTAAAGAAAAAATACTTACTTTCGGATTTTTAGCAAGCAATGCCAGAAAAAGTCATGATCAAATAATTGGTGATCCAACTGAGGGGGCATTGGTTAGAGCAGCGCTTAAGTCTGGATTAAACCAAAATACTCTTTTAAAAACCTACCCACGATTTTCTGAAATTCCCTTTTCATCACAGCGGAAGATGATGTCGGTTTTGCTAAGGAGTAACAATAAGAATTTGATAATTTCCAAAGGAGCAACTGAAATCATTTTGGGCAAGTGTACAAAAATAGAAGCAGATGGCAAGATAAGCAATTTAACTGATAAAGACAGACAGGTAATTCTTCAAACCCAAAATAATTTTGCCAATAACGCACTGCGGGTTTTAGCTATAGCCTACGGAATGGGAGTAAAAGAAGAAGACCTAATTTTTTTAGGCCTGGTGGGAATGATTGATCCTCCGAGAGAAGGGGTGAAAGAAGCAATAAATACCTGTCAAAAACAAGCAGGGATTAGAGTAGTGATGATTACCGGGGATTATCTTTTAACAGCGCAGGCTATTGCTAAAGATATTGGAATTGAGGGTAGTAGTATCACAGGTTTAGAGTTAGATAAATTATCAGATGAAGTGTTTCAGAAAAAGGTTGAGAGAATTAATATTTATGCTAGGGTTAATCCTGAGCATAAAATTAGGATAATTAAAGCTTTAAAAGCCCACGGGCATCAGGTGGCCATGTCAGGCGATGGAGTAAATGATGCCCCTGCCTTAAAAGCTGCAGATATCGGGATCGCTATGGGGATTACCGGCACTGATGTTGCCAAAGAAGCCTCAGACATGATTTTGCTGGATGATCATTTCACTACCATTGTTGAAGCAGTTAAAGAAGGCAGGGTTATCTTTGATAATATTAGGAAATTTGTCAATTATTTGCTTTCTTCTAACCTCATGGAGGTAATGGTAATATCAATGGCAGTTATCTTAGGAGGAGGACACCTGCCGCTTTTACCGATCCATCTTTTATGGATCAATTTAGTCACTGACGGCTTACCTGCATTAGCTTTAGGGGTTGACCCGCCCAGAAAAAACATTATGGATTTACCGCCGCAAAAATTTAGAGAGGAAATTACCGGTGGAAGTTTTTTAGGATCCTTGCTGGTAATTTCTGTCTTACTGACTTTGGCTATTCTGGCAATTTTCTTTATCTATCAAAAAGATCCTGTTTACGAACAAACCATGGTATTTTCTGCAATTGTCTTTTATGAAATGCTAAGAATTATTGCCATTAGAAGAGAGTATAAACTGCCATTTTTCTCTAATAAGTATCTAATCACAGCAATAGCTGCCTCCTTAATCTTACACTTAATGATTCTTTATCTTCCGCTCTCAATTGCTGGAATGAATCTTCAGCAGTTATTTAAAGTAGCTCCTTTAACCTTCCAAGATTGGGCATTACTTTTAGGAGTAGGCGTATTACTGCTTTTCGTTATGAGAACACTAGTTGTGAAACCAATTTTTAAATCTGTTCGTAGTTGACATACCTTAACTGCTTGATTAACATATTTAATACTATGGCAACTGATAAAGTTCCTCACAAATGTGTTAAATGTGGTAAAACTATCAAGCCAGGTGAAGGTTTTACTCACCTGGGAGAAGTTTATTGTTGCAGTGAATGCTGCAAAACTCCCTCTGATGCCAAAAACGTCTGCGAATTCTGCTAAAG
>JACQIX010000005.1 GCA_016198275.1 Candidatus Daviesbacteria bacterium
CTATTAGAACTTTAGCTGTGGCGTTACTTATTGTTTTTGGTCTAAGTTTAGTATTCCCCATAATTTGGGAAAAGATTCAAGTATTTATTGAGCGGTATTGGCATTTTGGAGCTTATCAAAGCCAAGGAAGCGGATTTTGGGGAGGGTTTTTAACAGGTACATCCTTAGGAATAATCTGGACTCCATGCATCGGGCCTGTTGTGGCTGCGATGGCCACTTTGGCTGCCGTTAGTTCTTTTTCTTTTACAATAGTCGTGATCGTATTTGCTTACGCTTTAGGAACCGCAGTTCCTTTGTATTTTATCGCCAAAGGTGGAAGTTCTACTTCTCAAAGGTTAACCTTTTTTAAAACACGAAATCAAAAAATAAGGCAGGTTTTCGGGATTGTTGTTTTAGCAACTGCCCTTTTTATCTGGACAGGTGCAGATAGGATATTGCAAGCTTGGACATTGGCTAATTTACCACAGTCCTGGACACAACTGGCAACTATTTTTGAAAGTAGTGTTAAAGTAGATACGCAACTTAATCAGTTGAAAGGAAGTCAAAAGCAAGTGCAAAAAGCAAGTCCCGGTGAAACAGTGGTAAGAAAAGTATCTTTGCAAAATGATTTTACCGGAGCAAAGGTAAATCCAGAAGATTTGCTACAAGGTTGTTCCATTCAAGATTGTATCCCATCTATTAATAATCCTAAGTTCGAATCAGCAAATGATGCTAGTTGGTTAAGAGATGATGATATGGTTTTTGCAATTGATTACAAAGGGATACAGAAAGCTTATACTCAAAGAATTTTAAACTGGCATGAGATCATCAATGACGAAATTGCAGGTGATCCCGTAGCGATCACTTTTTGCCCGCTTTGTGGTAGTGCACTTGCCTTTGAAAGAAAAGTTGATGGAGTAATCACCGAGTTTGGAGTATCCGGCAAACTGCATAACTCTGATTTAGTAATGTATGACAGATACGAGGGCAATCTTTGGCAGCAAATAACAGGAGAAGGAATTGTCGGGCCTGCTGCAAGAAGAAACGAAGTCTTAAAACAGGTACCAATTATCACCACACCTTGGGGAGAATGGAAAAAAGAACATCCTAGTACGGAAGTTCTTTCAAGAAATACAGGATTTAGTAGAAATTACGATCAATATCCGTATGGTACATACGAACAAGACGACCAATTACTTTTTGGAGTAAAGGGATTGGACAAAAGTCTTCAGATAAAAACAGTAGTTTATGGAATAGAGATTGATGATAAGTCTAAGGCTTACCCCGAAAATGTTTTTGATGAGAAAAAAGTTATTGAAGATACTGTTGGAAATGTAGCGATAAGATTAGAAAGAACGCAGTCTGGACAAATTAAAGTTATTAATTTACAAACACAAGAAAAAATTATTCCCATTAGATTATTCTGGTTTGCTTGGGCAGCATTCCATCCGGATACAGAGCTATATCAATAAAATGCTATGAAAAAACTAGTTGAGCTTTGGAAAAATGATTGTGAACATTGTGAGGCAACAGAGCCCGTCATAAAAGAACTTGAACAAGAGGGTTATAAATTTGATAGATTTAATATAGAGATACCGGAAGGTGAGAAGGTTTGGAGGAGTTATTCAAAAGAAATAGATGAAAATAATAAGAAAATGGGGTATGAACTGGGCTACATTTATACACCAACAATTATCAATCCCAAAACTGGGCAGTTAAAAGCATTTAAAGACAGGGCACCCCAAGAAAGAAGAAATAATTGCTCTGGCAAATTTTTAAAGATTGTATTATTTTGGAAGGAGGTGAATCAATAAAACTATGAACGATCAAAATAATTGTATGGCATGTTCTTGTCCTTGCGACATGCATAAAGAACATAATCATCCAACCGAACAAGCAGAAGGGTCACAGGAACATTCAATAACCTGTTCAAAGTGTGGGCTTAAGGCAAAAGATCCTAAAGATTTGGAGGAACATGGAAAAGCTCACCAGGGAGGACAAATGTGAGTAAAAAATTTGATGTTTTAGTTGTAGGTTCAGGCGCAGGTCTTGAGATAGCATCATTTGCTGCTGAAAAAGGTCTATCTGTTGCAATACTGGAGGAAGGTCCGCTGGGAGGAACATGTCTTAATAGAGGTTGTATACCCTCAAAGATGTTAATCCATTCAGCGGATGTTGTTGAGACTATTAAAGCTTCAGAAAAATTTGGCATAAAGTCCAAAATTGAAAATATTGATTTTGCATCTATTGTCAAAAGAGTTTCAGAGGTAGTGGATACAGACTCTGCTGGTATTGAAAAAGCTATTAGAGAATCTGGTAACCCTATTCTTTATAAAGTCAGGAGTAAATTTATTGGCCCAAAACAGATGCAGGCTGGAAACGAACAAATAGAAGCAGACAAAGTTTTTATTGTGGGAGGTACCCGTCCTTCAACTCCACCAATTCCTGGGCTAGATTCAACACCATATCTTGATAGCACCAAAGCCTTAAGGCTAGAAAAACAACCAGAACACCTAGTAATTATAGGTGGTGGTTATATTGCGGCAGAGTTAGCTCACTTTTTTGGAGCATTGGGGACAAAGATCACTATCTTAGTAAGAGGGGAAAGAATGCTGGATAATGAAGATGACGAGATAGCAGATTGGTTTACCAAAGAATTTTCCAGAAAATACAAAATCTTATTTAAAACTGAAACAGAAGCGATTTCATACCAAGATAATACATTCACAATCAAACTTAAAGGCAAAGAAGAAAAAATTACTGCGGACCAACTGCTTGTTGCTACAGGAAGAACCTCAAATACAGATATACTAGATGTTAAAGCATCAGGAGTTGAGATAGATGAAAAAGGATACATCAAAGTAAATGACTACCTTGAAACAAACATCAAGGGCATATGGGCATTCGGAGACATTATTGGTATTTTACCTTTCAGACATGCAGCCAATAACCAAGTGGGTTTTGCTATTAGAAACGCTTTTACAGATAAAAAAGTGCCGTTTGACCCTTTTGCTATTGGCCATGCAGTCTTTTCCTCTCCTCAAGTTGGCGGCGTTGGTAAAACAGAGCAAGAACTAAAAAAAGAAGGGATTAAATATAAAGTTGGAAGGGCAGAGTTAAAAGATACAGGAATGGGTGGAGCTTTAAAGGAGAATGGACTGGCGAAAGTTCTGACTGATGAAAATGGAGAAAGAATTCTCGGAGTTCATATTGTTGGACCACAAGCTTCAGTTTTAATCCATGAAGCAATAGTTGCTATGAAAGCAAATGGAACAGTTAGCGCAATTACAAACTCTGTATATATCCATCCGGCATTACCTGAATGGTTGCAAAGAGCGTTTTTTGATATCGGATAACAAAAATAATTATGTACGACGAAAGGAAATTACTAAAATTTAGAAAAGAAAAGGATGAGGCTTGGAAGAATAATAAAAAGTCTCCTTTAACCGAAGAACAAAAGAGGGATTTTAAAGGGCTTAATTACTTCCCTGTTAACTCAAATTTAAGTTTTGAGTTAACACTCGATAAAAACATTCCCTATGTAGGCAAAGAGGTAATTATTAAAACTACAGGTGGAGATGAACAGATTTATTTAAGAGTTGGAAAAATTACATTTACAGTCGGGGGGAAAGAAATAGTGGCATTAGTTTTTGAGGATCCAAAGCCCGAACAATTTCAATATTATTTATTATTCAGAGACCAAACAACTGGAAAGGATACTTATGAAAACGGTAGGATGTTACAAATTCCAAAAAGGGTAGATAAGTTAATTGTTGATTTTAATTATGCCTACAATCCATATAGTTCTTACAATGATAGTTGGGATTGTCCAATAACTCCAAAAGAAAATATTTTACCAATTCCCATTGAAGCCGGAGAGAAGAAGTTAAAATGAACAAAAAGCTTTTATTTGTCTATAACTCGGATTCATCATTATTTAATCAAGTTGGAGATTTAATTCATAAAACAATTTCGCCAAAAACCTATCAATGCAACTTATGTGGGTTAACATACTTTGGTGTAAGCATAAGAGATGAATGGAAAAATTTTATTAAGTCACTATCTATTAAAACTGAATTTCTACACAAGGATGAATTTTTAAAACAGTTTCCCCAAATAAGGGATTATAACTTTTCCTATAGTTTTTATAAAGCAGGATGATAATTTGGTAGAATTAATTTCAACGCAGGAAATAAATCAGGCAAAAAGTTTGGAAGAATTGGAAAGACTGGTTTTAGAAAAAACTTCTAATATATTCTAATATATAAGTATGAATAACAATCATCAGATATTTCAGTTTAATCAAATAACCGATCTAATTTATTTAGGCACTAATCTTTGTTGCAGCGCCATTCCGCATATTAAAGTTTTGCTGAATTTGGGAATTAAAGCTGATATTGATCTTGAAGAAGAAAGGCAGGAACAAACTCCTAATATTGATACCTACCTTTGGTTGCCTATAAAAGATCATTATGCACCTACCCAGGAACAGCTTGATACGGGTGTGGCAGTAATTGATAGCTTAGTTAAAAGTAACAAGAAAGTTTATATTCATTGTAGAAATGGACACGGTAGATCACCAACACTTGTTGCGGCATATTTTATTTCTCAAGGCATGGAAGTTAATGAGGCTATAGAAAAGATTAAATCCAAACGACAGGAAATTCACATTAGAGAGGTTCAAATAGAAGCACTGAAGGAATTTAAGCAAAGTATAAGATAGATTTTGATATAAATAATCTCCCTTGTAATCCACATGTTTAAATGCTAAATTTTTTGTGGATTCACTTTCGGTCGGGAGCCAGAGACTTCCCTTGAACTGCTTAATTATATTACAAAGAATATAGAAATTGTACTGGCAGACCACATAGGTAACACTTGAAAGAAGTTTTTCTGAGCATACTCTAAAGGAGTTAAATTAGCAAGGGCTTCATGAGGTCTGTAGGAGTTGTATTTAACAAGCCAGGTAGTGAGATCCAGATTTGCCTCGA
>JACQIX010000001.1 GCA_016198275.1 Candidatus Daviesbacteria bacterium
GAGTGCGCTTAATTAAAGTTTAATATCCGACACATCAGGTAAAATATGGATGTGTTAAATCTGACTAAGATAACAATAGCTTGGGAAATGTATGAGTCTGGTATTCCTAAGGCTCATATAGCCTCTAAGCTACGATTAACCAGGGAAACAGTTCATATCTGGATTAAGGCTATACAGGAATGTGGTCTGTTGGAATTCCTGGATAAATATACTAATGCCAAGAAAGGTAGCAGAGAGAAGAGGAAGATTGATGGACTCTTAAAGGCACGGATCTACAAATTAAGAGAAGATTATAGGGATTGTTGTGGCCAGAAAATCAGGGAGTTTCTCCTTGATGAGTATGGAATAACACTTTCCACGACCACTATTTACAAAGTATTAGGAGAAAAGTTTAAGTTAAGGAGTAAATGGAAGAAAAACCAAATAAGAGGACCAATCCCTGAGGCAGATAGCACTAGAGAGGTAATACAGATGGATACAGTGGATTTTGGGGCTGTGTTTGCCTTTACAGCAGTAGATATCTTTAGCAAGGAGATATCAGTTAGGCTATATCCATCCTTAACTGCTAAAGATGGCTTAGATTTCCTAAACTTCTCCTTCAATAATAGATTTAACCATACACAACTTCTTCAAACTGATGGAGGACCAGAATTTAAAGCTGAGTTTAGATCAAGTGTGTTCAACTATGCTGATAGATTCAGAGTATCAAGACCCTACAAGAAGAATGAGTAATCCTACATAGAAAGTTTTAATAGGAGTTTAAGAAAAGAGTGCTTGGGTTGGAGTAAATACCTACCTAAAGATATACCTGACCTTGAAAAAGAGCTGCAAGATTATTTACAATATTATCATACTAAAAGACCTCATATGAGTTTAAACATGAAGACACCTAATCAGTTTTTAAAAGAACTAGTGTCGGATATTTAAGTGTATATATCGGAGTTTGAGCAAAGCTAATTTAGTTTTAAAATAGTCTCTGCCAGGTTTTGAGGATCGTGGCGGAAAAGATGTTCCCTGACATGGTAGACTCCTAAGTTGGATTTAATGATTTTAACATTAGGCGCTAAACTTTTACAGGCGTCTATGTCAACCCTAACCACATTTTGCCCCTCTTTTTTATAAATTTTTAAAACTTCGGCATCCAAACCATTAGAGTTGGCTATCAGGTAATTAATGCGGTCTTTATTTTCTAAATAAGCTAAAAATGCCCTCAAATAATCGGAGGCCTTAAATGAATCAGTTTCCCCTCTCTTTGTCATCAGATTTAAAACAATGACAATTTTTGCTTTTGAAGAAATAATAGCTTCCTTGATGCCATTAACCAATAAATGCGGCAGCACTGACGTATATAAGTCTCCGGCAGAAAAGACAATCTTATCTGCCTCAGAAGTTGCTTGAATAACTTCCGGATTAGGGTCAGCGTTAGCATCAAAATAAATCCGCATGATTTTATTTTTGGGGTTGTAATTTTTACGTTCTGCCCGAAGGTCAATATTATCTTCCCCTTCAACTTCTTCCCCGCTTTCCAATTTGGCCATTAAACTTAATTCCGAGAGACTTACAGGCAAAACTCTGGCTCTTATTCTGAAAAGCAGCCTTTCTGCTTCCGTACCTCTGTCCGGGCCTTTATAAATATGTTCTAACCTTGCAGCAATTAAATTTCCCAAGCTGTGTCCTTTTAAAGGGCCGACAATATTTTCTAGCCTATCATCAAATAATTTTTGGGCAACTTGTCTTTGTTTGCTGTCTTCTATTAAAGCTAAAAGGCACTGTCTGATATCGCCGGGAGGCAAAATTCCCACTTCTGTTCTTAACCTGCCAGATGAACCACCTGAATCCCAAGTCCCCACAACAGCAGTAATAAATTCAGGCTGGTTTAGCTCAACTAAGCCTCTTAAAACGGAAAAATGTCCTGTTCCTCCTCCAAAAGTGACTATCTTTTGCTGGTAGGGATATTTTTCGATATTATCTGCCATATGAAGAATTATACACTAATTGGTATAATGAGATGGATTTAAGCCCGGGTGCTGGAATTGGCAGACAGGCACGTTTCAGAAGCGTGTGCTAGAAATAGCGTGGGAGTTCAACTCTCCCCCTGGGCACTAGCAGGTAAGGGATCAATATTTGGCCATTCATCTAAGAAAACTTGCAATACTTTGTTTCTCAAAGATCTTATTAGAGGATCACTATTATATCCTCTATTTGCCATTAAACCTTTTTTGATTCTCAAAAATTCTATAACCATTTCGGCTTGTGATTTTTTAAAATATAGATATGGCTTAACATCGGTTAATAACTTTAATAGATCTTCTCCGTTAACTTCCCACTTATATGAGGGGACCTCCGCCTTTGTTTTACTTGCACCACTTTTTTTAGTTGGCTTAACGCCACCGTATTTTTCAAACAAAGCCTCAAGAAGGTTATATCTTACAGAAACTATATTACCTTTGGCTAGGAATTCCGGGCGGGATCCTCTATTGGTACGATAGAGTCCTAAGGACATATCAGCATCCAAAGTTGCAGCTAGTCTTTCTTGAGTAGGTAGAGATGTTTCAGGAGCTACTTGCTGTTTAGCTTGGTAAAGTCTTTCCTGGAATTCCCGTTCAACAACCATTCTTTCATAAGGATCAGCGTAAAGAGAAGGAACTTTAACAAAACCATAAATGTGTCTTCTTACTTCTCGTTTTTGGAGTAAAAATTCCTCAAATATTTCTGCTTGGGCTTGCTTAAAAGCTAAAAAAGGTCTAACCCAACGAAGGAATATAAGACATTCAACCGAGTTGCCGGTGACTAAATACCACTCTTGGTGCCGACCGGTTGCAGTAAGAGTATTGAAATCATTAAGGTTCCAAGAGCGACCATTAATAATTCCTCCTTGTATAACTTCTAACTTTCTTCTATCATCGCCGTATATAGCCAGGCAGGGTTGAAAATCAATATTATCAGGTGTTCTATCACTAGGTCTTGAGTGGCTGTTAATAGAAAAATTTAACGCCTCATCCATAAACGCTCCCCAATATTGTATATTGGCTTGAGGTTGATGTTCGACTCTTGAATTCATGGGAGGATTATACTTGAAAATTAATCAGTAATCAAACTATAGGATTGGACTAAATAGTTCCTACTGCTCAAATAGTTTAAAATCAAGGCAGCTTTGGGTATAATTAGTAAGCAAGCCGGGGTGGTGAAACGGTATACACGCTACCTTGAGGTGGTAGTGCCCGTAAGGGCGTGGAGGTTCAACTCCTCTTCCCGGCACCGAGTCAGACTCGGCAGTCAAGCAGACTTGGCTCCGCGGGCACTTAGCTCAGTGGGTTTGAATGTCTAAACGACATTCAAACGGGTTGCTTCCTTAAAGAATTTACCATAAAATAACGTAGCAACCCAGGAAGAGCGCTTCGTTTGGACTCGTAGCTCAGTTGGTTAGAGCGTCTCATTTACACTGAGAAGGTCCCCTGTTCGAGTCAGGGCGGGTCCACAGATGTCGGGGGTTCAAATCCCTCAGTGCCCACAACTTGTCTGCGCAGTCCATTAATAGGTCTAAGATATTTCCGAAAGTTTTCTTCCCCTAGCCACACATCTAATATTTCTTGACTTACTCCTCCAAAAAGTGCTTGAGGTACGCTTACTGCTATGTTCCTCCTAGTATATCTTGCTACATTATGGGCTGCTCCAATGAAAAGTATGCCTACCTTTTCAGGGGTCAATGTTTTTGCAATATTGACTGCTATATGTTTATCCCTGACAGCTGTTAGTAAATCTTGAAGTCTGTCTATTATCTGCCAGGGAAAATATCTAGTGATAGGGTATGAACTAAATAAAGCATTGGCAAACATAAAAGGCAGGACTCCTTCTGGTCCTACCACCTTAGCCCCTCGGTCCTGAAGATTTTTTAATAGAGCAAAACTATACGAGTTTGGTGCCAATTTATTGACCGTTAATCTTGTTCCCTCTTCGTCTAAAAACCTTGGTAGAGAGTCGTGATAAACAGTCATGTCGCGGGGATCATAAGGAAAGTTTTGCATAAACTCGTGGATTCGTCTCCAAATCCTAGGAACTATGATTCTTCCCTCTGCCTTTTCCGTCCTGCTTAAGAAATAACCTACGTGTCCTAACTCATCGTTGATATGCACAATTGGGATAAGGAATAATTTTCGTTCAGCCACAGTGGCGATTCTAGGGTTAAAAATGTTTAAAGTCAATTGTTTCCTCATGTTATACTAGTTACTGTTTATGTGTGGAATCTTTGGCTACGTAGGGAGCAAAAATGCTCCTGAAATTATTTTAGAAGGATTAAAAAGGCTGGAATACCGGGGATATGATTCCTGGGGAATTGCGGTGGTGGCTGATGAAATTAAAGTCAACAAAAAGGTAGGAGCTATTGGTGATTTGGGTGCAGCATCATTACCAGGTTCCACCATCGGAATTGGCCATACCAGATGGGCAACCCATGGAGGTGTATCTGAAACAAACGCTCATCCTCACTTATCTTCTGATAAATTCTTTGCTCTGGCTCAAAATGGCATTGTAGAAAATTATCTTGAGCTAAAAGAAATTTTAAAAAAGAAAAAATATAAATTTGAAAGTTCAACTGATACAGAGGTAATTATCCGTTTAATTGAAAATAAATTATTAGATCTCTCGCATTTAAAAGAAGCTGTTAGGGCTGCTTTTTTAGAGCTTGAAGGTAGAAATACCATTATTATTTTAACTGCTGACAACCAGTTAATAGCTGCCAGGAATGGTTCCCCGCTGGTGGTTGGTATAAGTGGCAAAGAAATATTTTTTTCCTCAGATACTTTATCCTTTGCTCCTTTTGTTAAAAAGGCTTTGGTAGTAGATAATGGTCAGTTAATAGTTGCCAGTAATGGGCAGATTACCCTTTTTGATATTAAAAGCGGTCAAAAATTGCCGGTTGTATTGGATAATATTGATTTTGAAAGCAGCAAAGTTGATAAAGAAGGTTATGAACACTTTATGCTGAAAGAAATCGTTGAAAGCCCTTATGTAATCAACCAAGTTTTAAATCAGGATCCAAAAGTTTATGAGGATTTTATAAGGAACATAAAAAAAGCTAAAAATGTTTATACTATCGGTTCCGGTACAGCAGGGATAGCTGCTTCACAGATCGCTTTTTATTTAAGAGAATTTGGCAAAATAGCAGTTGTTCCTTTGATTGGAGCTGATACTAACGATTATTTTGATTTATTAACCAGAGATGATCTTATGATTGCTCCTTCCCAGTCAGGTGAAACAGCCGATGTTTTGGAAGTTTTGGAAATTGCAAAAAAGAAGGGAGTTAAGATTGCCTCATACGTTAACATGCCGGGATCTACCATGACCAGGATGTCTGATTTTAAGTTTATGGCCAAAGCCGGTCCGGAGATTTGTGTCATGTCCACCAAAGTTTTTACTTCACAAATAGCTTGGGGGTACATGATAAGCAAGATAATTAGCGGACAAGAAAAAGAAGGAGCAGCCAGTTTAAAAAAATTAGCAGGTGAGATGGAAATATACTTGGATATAAAGAATAATCATGAACAAATTAAAAAACTGGCCAAAAAATTAGCAAAAACTAAAGATATTTTTCTTTTAGGTAAATACCAGAACTTTAATATTATCCGCGAAGGAATGGTGAAAATTATTGAAGGATCATATCTTCATGCCCACGCTATTCCTGCAGGAGACCTCAAACATTATGCGATCACATTAATGGAAAAAGGCGTACCGGTGATTGTGGTTGTTTCAGAGGATGTGGCCAAAGATGATGTATTAAATGCCGTCAATCAGGTGAAAGCCAGAGGTGCCCAGGTTTTGGCAATAGGATCTAAAAAACATGAACAATTTGATTATTTTTTAGAAGTTGCGGACACCGGAGAGACCTCTGCCATTATGAATATCATCCCTTTGCAGCTTTTGGCTTATTATATGGCTTTTGAATTAGGTAATAATGTTGACAAACCTAGAAACATTGCCAAAAGCGTGACTGTAAAATAAGTTATAATTAGAAATATGCAGGAAGTTGGCAAAATTTTTTCATTACTGGGAATAATTTTTTTAATTCTGGGGATGCTTTTTAATTTCATGCCCAATTTGCCAAAAATTCCCGGGGACATTTATATAGACAAACCAGGGATTAGAATTTACATACCCTGGGTTTCTTCTTTAATACTTTCCATTATTCTCACCCTGATGTTCAATTTTTTTAGAAAGTGATAAAATATACCATGGTTGCCGGAATTGCCAATGTGGTCAAGGCGACCGCCTGAAGAGCGGATTATCTCAGTCCGATTCTGGGTTCCGGCACCTTTTTATGCGGGGTGTAGTTCAGAAGTGGAATGGCCACTTGGGATTGCGCGAGTAGTTCAGTGGTAGAATGTCTCGTTGCCAACGAGAAGGTCGCCGGTTCGAGTCCGGTCTCGCGCTCACTTAGTAGTAATTCAACGGTAGTAAGAATTTATTTGTTTATGTTTAACTTTCCGGGTTTGAGAAATTATCTAAAAATCTTTTCCCCAATTACAATAATCTTACTGATAACTACATTTGTTTTTGGTATTTTTTATTATTCTAATAACCAATATCTAACCAGCAAAATTAATACTCTTAAAGCTGAAAATTCTTTAACCAGTAAAAAATTAGCCTCAGTCAGCGGAGAATTGACTGCATTAAAAAGTGAAGATCAACTGGTTCGAAACAATAAACTGCAAGAAGAAATAAAAAATATTCAAACTACATATGGTTTGGCAGTTTCAACCTATGAAAAGCTATTGGATGTAAAAACAGTCAGTAAAGATACTACAGAAATTGATGAAATCTATGCCAGATCATTAAAACTTCTGTCAGAGCGTAACTTTGCCTCATCAGCTGCCCTTCTTTCACAAATTAGTAAACAAATCCAGGGGGAAAAAGAGAAAGTTTCCGCATCTTTTAATATTGCGGCAAACGTTCCAGTCAATAATGCCGTCCCCCTTTCCGGGTTTAGACGGCAGCAGGTCCAGGTTGATGGAAGTAATTTTCTGGTGGATATTGTGTCAGCTGATTTAGGGTCAACACGAGTAATTGTGGATACTGCTTCAGATTCGGATTGCTCAAGTAATTGTCCGGTATTGTCTCTGGGGGATTATGTTTCCAGAAACGGAGCGTTTGCAGGCATTAATGGTTCATACTTTTGTCCGTCCACTTACCCAAGTTGTGCAGGAAAAGAAAACACCTTTGATTTATTAGTCATGAATAAAAACAAGCATTATTTTAATTCGGACAACAATGTCTACAGTAATAATCCGGCAGTTATTTTTGGCAGTGGTTGGATTCGGTTTGTGGGCAAGGCACAAGAATGGGGTCGGGATACGGCAGTTGATGGAGTTTTGTCTAATTTTCCTCTACTTGTTTCTGGTAGCAGTGTAGTTTATTCAGATAACCCTGATCCCAAGTTTAATAGCAAAGGCCCCAGAGGTTTTGTTGCAAATAAAGGAAGCACAGTCTATATTGGCTTTGTTTATAATGCCACTATGGGTGAATCAGCCAGGGCTTTGAAAGTTTTGGGTGTGGAAAATGCTATGAATTTAGATGAAGGCGGTTCCACAGCTTTGTGGAGTGGAGGGTATAAAGCAGGACCAGGGAGAAATATTCCAAACGCGATTTTGTTTGTAAGGAAGTAAAGGTTATTAAGTTAATTAATTACTAAGATTCATTTTTCTAATGCGGATGTTTTTAGGAGTTACTTCTACAAGTTCTGATTCATCAATATATTCAATTGCATTTTCCAGGCTCATAATTTTTGGAGTATCAAAATGTTTAGACGTTCCCTCGCCTGAAGAGCGGTGATTGGTTTGCTGCTTTTCTTTACAGACATTTATACTTATATCATCTCCCCGTGAATTGCTTCCGATGACTTGTCCTTTATAAACACTCATTCCCGGTCCTACAAACAAAGTTCCCCTATTTTGTGCGCCCACTAAAGCATATAATTTTGTAATCCCTCTTTGATGGGCTACTAATGATCCCTGAGCCCTCTCAAATTTCCCATCCAAATCTTCTCTGTATTCATGGTAGGAGCTGCTTATAATACCTAAACCTTTAGTATCTGTAATAAATTGACTTCTGTAGCCAAAGAATTCTTTGGTAGCAATTAGGAAAAACAGATAAACAATATTATTTTCGGTATTCATATCAAGAAGCTCTGCGTGCCGAAGGCCCATATTTTGCATAACTGTTCCTGATAATTCCTCCGGAACCTCAATTGCCACCTTTTCGAATGGAGTTAAGGTTTTTCCGTTTTGCAGCTTTTCTATAACCTGAGGTTTGCCTACTTGAAATTCATAACCTTCTCTTCGAAGCCTCTCAATTAAAATAGCCAGATGTAATTCTCCCCTGCCGGTGACAATTAGGTCACCTGAGGCGTCATCTTCTACTTTTAAAGCAACATCAGTTTCAGCTGCTTTGTATAATCTTTCTTTAATCTGCCTGGCAGTTTTAAACTCACCCTCTTGTCCTGCAAAAGGAGAAGTATTTACACCAAAATTTATCCTGACAGTTGAGTTTTCAATATCTAAAACCGGCAAAGGTTTAGGGTTGGTTGGATCGGCAATAGTTTCTCCTATTGTAACATCCGGGATTCCGGATAAAGCGATAATATCGCCTGCAGTAGCTTCTAAAATTTCCACTCTATCTAATCCTTCAAAACCCATTAAAGAGGTCAACTTGAATTTTTTTATTATGCCCTCCCTATTTATATGTGCAACTTCTTGCCCTGCTTTTAGGTAACCACAATAAATTCGCCCAGTTGCAATTCTTCCTTTAAAATTATCATAAATTGTCGAAGTAATTAAAACCTGTAAAGGTTTTTCTATATCAATGTCCGGAGCCGGAATATATTCTAAGATAGCCCTAAAAAGGGGGGAAATATCATCCATTTTGGAAAGATCAGGTTCTAAGCCTGCTTTTCCGTGTTTTCCAGAGGAATAAATAGTAGGAAAGTAGGCGGTTTCTTCATCTGCCCCAAGTTCTAAAAATAAATCAAAAGTCTTATTAATAACATAATCGATCCTTGTATCAGGCTTGTCTACTTTACTGATCACTACAATAATTTTATGCTTCATTTCTAAGGCCTTTTTTAAAACAAATCTGGTTTGTGGCATTGGCCCTTCCTTTGCGTCAATTAGAAGTAAAACACCATCAGCCATTTTCAAAACTCTTTCAACTTCACCGCCAAAATCAGCATGTCCGGGGGTGTCTATAATATTAATTTTTGTTCCATTCCAATTGACAGAGGCATTTTTGGAAAAAATTGTGATTCCCCGTTCTTTTTCCAGGTCATTAGAGTCCATTATAAGTTCGGAATCTTGAGTGAACCGGCTACCAAGCCTGGTATTAGATTGACGAAGCAAGGCATCTACCAAAGTGGTTTTACCGTGATCAACGTGAGCAATAATAGCAACATTTCTTATGTTATTCATGTCTTAACAAGTAACGCATCATATCATTTTGAGCTTAAAATAACAACCTTTTAGTACTTTTTCCAAGTTATTAGTTGGTATTGTCTTGCTGCCTATGCAAAAAATCCGGTCTCTTAAAGAGACCGGATAAAAATTCCGAACCTTAAGTTGCTATTTAGAGCCTTTTGTTGCCATAACGTAAGCCATGTATGCTCCTGCTGTACCCACCACCATATAAACAACTTTGGTTAACATTGAACCTGCCCCAAAAACCATTTCTACAACATTTAGATTAACCAATCCTACCAATCCCCAATTAAGCGCTCCTACAACCAATACCCAACCCACCAGCTGTTTTATTGACATATTGTTATCACCTCCTTAAATTGTCCTAACTTTATTGTTGGCACATAACTGGTCCAGAGTCAAGATAGCCGAAATGGAGATATTTAGGGTATAATGGGTAAGAGTACACTCATGATTGGGGGGTGATATTTTTGGATAATCCAATAGGTAAAGTAGTTCATTATTACGATAAACTGGGAGTGGCAATAATTGATCTTGTGTCCGGTGGATTAAAGGTGGGCAGTGAAGTCAAGTTTAAAAGAGGAAATGAAGAATTCAGTCAAAAGATAGAGTTTTTGCAAATTGATCACCTATCTGTTGGTGAAGTTAAAAAGGGAGATTCTTTTGGAGTAAAAGTTAATCAACCCACTAAAGTAGGAACCGAAGTCTATCTGATTTAAGATTTACGGCATAAAGAATCTAAGAATTTAGTTAATATTGCGGGATCGTCTAATGGTAGGACGACAGACTTTGGATCTGTCTATCATGGTTCGAATCCATGTCCCGCAGCCAACTAAGATCGGTGGGTACTAAATTGTTCTTTTGGAGCATAAAGAGGCGCTTTTCGTCTAGTCCGAGTGGATTAATCTGTTTTCTATACTCCGGAGTAAAAGCAAAGTACTCTTTTTTCAGTTTCAGAGCCAAAATCTTATCTTTTAACAGGAAGTTCGAGCCAAGTTTAGAGAAAATATAGCGTTTCATTGGATCTTCTCCAAATTCAAAGTGTAGTCGAGCATAATAAGCGAAGTTAAATGTTTCATCCATTAGCTCGACCCATTCGTCTGCCTGCCTATTTGTTTCAGTGAGTAGCTCCTCTAATCTTCTAATCTCTTTTTCAATCCGCCTCTTTTCCCCATCAAACAATTCATCATCAATCTGTTTTCTAATCCTAAGCCTGGTTAGATTTCTCATTTCTTCTCTTGTATCTTCAATTTGCTGATGAATGTTTTTATAAGAGAGTTGTTCTACTTTTGCTTCGTGTTCATTAACATAATCCAGGTACTTTAAAGCCCAATCTTTAAATTCTTCTGGAATGGTAATTTTTGATAAATATTGATCAATTTGTTCTTCAATATCTTTATCTCTGATATATGGTTGGCTGCACTTAATTTTAGGATTCTTTTTAGTGCAGCGGTAGTAGGTATATACGGCTGTATTTTTAGTCTTGGGATAATATTTAGTCTTTGTTTCAGCTGTAATCATTGATCCGCATTCACCACAGCGAATTATGGTGGTTAAGGGAAATGAGTGTACTTGCTGTCTGGGTTTTCCTTCTTGACCAAGTACAATTTGTAATTTATCAAATTCTTCTACAGTTAGCATTTTCGGGTGTTTGCCTTGATATTCCTTCCCATCGTATTGGATGATCCCTCAATAAAAAGAATTAGTTAAAAGATGATAAATTGAGGAACGAGATAATGGTTGACCGCCTCTTTTTTTAAACATGAGGCTTTTATATCCCCATTCGTTATTAAGTTTATTCAATGCCTCTAAAACTGTTAGACGACTGAAAACCGCAGCGAGCCCCGCACTCTCAGTGCGGGGGTGAATGCGGTAGGCACAAAACTGGTAGGGTAAAATGTAGTGGTATGGATCTTCTAAAATCCAGCCATTCAGTCACAGAAATTGTATATCATTTCACCTTCATACCTAAATACCGAAGAAGAAGGTTGGTAGGTAATTTAAAACAGACTCTGTTGGGGATGATTAAGTTTTGTGCCCAAGTGAATGAATGGAAGATATTGGAACTTAACATCCAGCCAGATCATGTGCATCTGCTCATCCAAACCAAAGGTAATGACTGCCCATCAGAGATCATGCAACTAATCAAGGGAGGAACATCAAAAAAACTCAGGGAAATGTATCCAGGGTTGGTGGAGAATACCTTTGCCAAATCATTCTGGGCAGATGAGTATTACTGTGGAACTGTGGGAAAAAGAGACCTGGAACAGGTTTCAAAGTATGTCAGGGACCAGGACAAACATTATGTGAAGGAACCAGGGTGAAGAACCCGCGGGCTCTCAGCCCGCGGAGTGATCCGTTGCAGCTACTTCTCTAAAAGCTCTTTGAAGTATTGGGAAGCGTTTAGGATCAGCAATAATGGTTTTATCTTCTTTGTTATTTAAATATCCAGCCGGAGCCATGTTTGGTCTCCATCCATCCTCTAGCTTCATTCTGTTGCCTCGTTTGACATTCACGGATAGCTGATCTACATAGTATTTAGATTGCCCAAACTGGATATTTAACATCCACTTACCTTGAGGAGTATTTTCAAAAGTGTAGGTAGGAAATACTAAATCTTTTTCAACTCCCTGCTTAAAGTTGTATCTGACCTGCCTAACAGCCTGCCGATTTCTCTTAAAGATTTTCCTTGTTCATTTAAACAAAAAAGTTGTTCTCTTTCTTCCAAGCTTAAGTGCTTGTATTTAGTCAAACTAATACACCTCCTTCAGGTACTAGATTTTACCTGAAGTGCTGCACTTCGTTTTAGAACTTATCAGTCTGACCATATTTTATGTTCCAAAAGAACAATTTGGTGCCTACGCAAATAGTGGGGTATAATTTGGTTGGAAAGTAGTCCGAATGTGATCCCAGATGGCCAACATAGAAAGATTAAATTGTTATAACAGTCTAATCAAGAGTGTATTTGGTAAAAGGGATTAGACTGGCTCTTTTTCGGCTAAATACCGTTCCAATAGTCCCAAGCAATTCAATTCTTGCGTATTCTATTACAGCTGCTTTAGGCGTATGTACCGGAATTATTTGCAATATACTACTCTCAGGAATACTATCTTGGTATTTGCCCAAAATATGCATGACACGCATTAAATGTGCTGGGTGAGAAATCATGGCAATTCTTCTTGGGGGACTTCCATCAGGACGGAGTGGAAATTGTAACCCTTCTGTTTGATCCTCTGTATGAATAATCGGTTTCCTTTCACCTAGTCTGTTAGTAAATTCCTCATACATTACCAGCTTGCTATCAGGTATTTTAAAAAGGCCTGCCTGTTTAAGTACTCCAAAAGTGTGTCGGATATGGGCATTTTGCCAGTTTGTGGATGTATACATTAAAAATGGCCCGAAGTTTTCATATTCTTGAGAAGTTAGATTCCTCGATGCTTTTTTAACTCCGGTTTGGTCCTCCATTCTTTTAGCAGCGATCGTACCAATTAATGCATAAGCAAATCTGATTTTGGCCCGGTCCATTTTCCTAGACCAAGGATATTTATGATACTGGAAATCTTCCAAATCAGTTTTACCCGGCTCAAGCAGATTGTAACTGTAAGGCCCAGGACCGGAATAAACATAGACTACATCTGTATCTGAATTGATTGGAGGTCTGTTATAGGTTGCTGACTCGAATGTCTGAATCATTCCTTAATTCTAGGTGGAAGTGCAGCAGTTAATCAGGTAAGTACCTCCATCATTCTCTCATATGGTGTCAAAAATCCCAAACATTTCCTGGGTGTTGAATTTAATCTGTACTCCAACTCTTTAATCTGATTCTTTGTTAGATTATCCAGACTGACCCCTTTGGGAATATACCTTCTAATCCTACCATTGGTATTTTCAACAGTCCCTTTCTCCCAGGATGCATACGAGTGACAGAAGAACACAGCTATTCCTAACTTGTGGGCAATCTCCTGATGGTTGGTATTTTCTGCTCCATTGTCAGTTGTCAAAGTACCTCTGGCAATATCCGGAAACTCTGTTAATCTTTTGATTAAACTCTTGGCTTTTGAATCAGCAGATCTACTGGTAAGGGAAAGTAATGTTAACCTGGTTAACCTCTCCACAGTCACAGACAGGGCAGTTTTGTCTGTTTGTTTGCCAATGACATTATCTGTTTCCCAATGACCAACCTCAGTCCTTAAACTAACTATCTCTGGCCTTTGCTCGATTGAGACAGCATTAGGTATTTTTGAGGCTCTCTGGACTCTTCTGCCTCCCTTTTTCATCCGAGTCTTCCTGGCATGAGGCAACAACTTCCACAACTTGTATTTTCTACCCTGTTTGGAGTAGATATACTGGTAAACTGCCTCTGTGCAGATACTTTTACCAGGATGGAGTTTTGGTAACCTACCCGAGATTTGTTCCGGAGTCCAATGAAAAGGCTTCCTTAAATGTTCCCGAACATATAACCAAATTAAGGTTTCTTTTAGAGGGGCTTTTGTCCTTTGTTTAATTCCTCTTTTTAAAGCTTTTGCATGAGCCTTGCAGGGAACATACCTAAAAATCAGATACTCATTTGACCTTTTACCTAGTCCTGTTTTGTTTCTTTTTAACTCTCTGCCAATGGTGACATCTGATCTGCCTAAAATCCTACCAATCTCCCTTTTAGATATTCCTTGAGATTTTAAAGCATATAGCTTTTCTCTTTCTTCCAAGCTTAAGTGCTTGTATTTACCCAAACTAATACACCTCCTTCAGGTACAATATTTTACCTGAAGTGCTGCACTTCGTTTTAGAACTTAAGTATGGTTCAATATGAATACACCAGAAGAACCGAAATTCGATCCGCGTTTCCCGCCAGGGCTTGGTAGTTGGAGAAAACCAGTCGACGCGTCCGACCAAGGTTTAGCCATTACCGAGCAGCAGCCGTTTGGTGGTGGGCTCAATAAGCCTGAGCCTCAGCCGCCTCGAGACATCGGGGCTTGCGAACAACACAATCCTGCTGGCGACACAGATGTATCCGAATCTGAGACCGCAAAGGAGACGGCACGCAAACTGTGCGAAACGGAACCTGTTGAGAACACTCTGTCTCACACGTCCCGCAGTCCCGTCAAACCCGACTTTCCAGCTCCACCTCAATTCGCAAACGTTCTTTACTGAGACTTAGTCTTCCACAGGCGATGGCAGATGAAAGAAGCGGATACCCCAATTGCCGTATGCGCAATAGCCTGGGTATTGATAGGAAACCAAGTTAGTCCCTACATAAATGAAGACGCCAAGGAATTAGTCGCAGGAGGTTATGCCCGGCCAGCCAAGGATTGAACCGAGTTTCAATAAGCAGCCGGCTTCACATATTTCTAATGTAGCAGACGATGAATAAGATGCCCCTAAAAACGAGCCCCGAACGATGCGCCGCATCTCGTCGTCATTAATTTCACCCAGCGGAGTTAAATCTATTTGCGCGGCATTAGGCACAGCGATTATCTTCCGTCCTTTGAAGGGGCATACACACTGCCTGCCTACTAACGGCCCGCTCCTCAGCACTTCCAGATGGGCCAGGTGCCGCCACCACTTTGGAAATGATCCCTCTTTGTTAGACAGGAAATAGCTAGGCAGGTCTTTCATTACCTTAACATAATGGTCCTCCGCATATTTGATCAAACCATAGTCAACGAAAACCACAGGCTCGCCTGACTGATCTCGCAAGAACCGAAAAAGGGAACGAATCGGCAGTTGAAAACGGCCTTCACGATCGGCCGCTTCATTCTTAGTGTATATGTAATCAGCTTGCCAACGCATATAGGAGTAAAGGTTCTCAGGTTTGGAAAACATGCTCGCCCCTAGCGACGCCAGCGACCAATGCAGAATACGGTTCCAATTTAATGGCTCTTCTAACACACTGGGTAGGTCTCCTAGCATCATGTTTTCAATGGAAGCAATCACCTGTCGCGCCTTTGCCATATTTCGCTTGATTTCGTCTTCCAAGCTTTGCTCAGGGATATGGAATCTCAGGTGGGCGAGACAACCATACCGCGCTATCTTCTCAAATGGATGCACGGCCTCTTCTACGAAGGAGCCATCATCGGAGAGACAACTGACATCAGTGAGGCAGCTCAGTACTAAAGCCTGCCTCTCTATTGCGTCAGGAATGTTCGCAAGACTGCGAAGTGGCTCTTGTAAGCCCGAAGGGATTTCATCCCTGAGAATACTGTCGGCGTCTAAGGGCAGATTTCGTGGCTCAATTCCTATATCTCTCGAAGACTCCATCTCGGCTAGGTGGCAATTTGTGTAATAACAGGAATCCATGTTTGCTCCAAGGAAGTTAAAAATTTACCTTAATTCTGGCAGATTGGATGTAAAGATTAGTCCCTTGAGAGCTTTTGACTTGTAATTTATAGGTTTTAGCCCCTGCTGGTATGGTAAAAGGTGCGGATGTTTTTAAACTAAATGCAATTGAGGTGGTATCTAATTGCGATGAAGTGGCGGATGAATCTGTCACATTATAAAGCCTGATTGAAGCTGTGCCTGCAGCTTCTACCATCCTGAATGTTGCCTCCAAAACCATACCTTTATACCCGGGATAATTGGCTGTATCCAGCGAAATTTCATATTCGTTCGTTGAATACCAGTCTTTATCTCCCCAAGGTCCGCCTCCCCCGCCCAAGGGGATATAAACCGAGGCTTGTGATGCGGAAACAGGGGTGGCTTTTTCCAAAGCAGAAACTCTGGCTTTAAGATCAATCAAGGCAGCTTCTATTTCTGTCAACCTATAAACATCTGAGGTTTGTAAGTTGGAACTTTTTAGGCTGTTTACTTGTGGTACTAATTTGTTGATGGTCTCTTCCAAGCTTTTAACCCGCTCATCAACACTGGCATTTGGTAAAGTATCAGGCACTTCCACTAATTCTTCCTGATCCGAACTTACTTGCTTAGTGGAACTCAAGTTTTGTTTATTTTGCAGATAGCGCCAGTACCCTAAGGCAGAAATAATTAAAATAGGTATTAAAATAAAAGGCAGCAGTCTGATCACAACTTAGATCATACAACTTTTTGGCAATTTTTGTAATTGTGATAATATACTCCATAATTCCCCGTAATTAATTTGATTTTAGGCTTATAATATGTTATACTTCTATCCTATAATGCGCAGCATTAAGAATATAATGTATAATATTCCTAGGCCTATACAATTTTTGGCTGTAATTCCTTTGACTTTTGGTTCCTTGCTTGGACCACTGGATAACCAAAATCTGTCTAACTCAGAAAATTTACTTGCCTATCAGGAAATGTCTTTGGATAATAGATATGCTGATAAATTTGTTAATGAGGTATTTAAAAAAAATATCTTACTTAATCTTGCCTACTTGAATGGTCAAGTCACTGGAGCCAAAGATATTAACTGGGATCAAATTTCCAAACCTTTTAAATATGAATTTAAGCTTGCTCCTAATTCCACTTTTGCTTTCCATGATTCGGTGGCAGACAAATATAAAGATAGTTTGGTTAAAACCACTAATGCTCATTTTAATGCCGCCGAAGGGTTTAGAACTGACGGCTACCTTTTTGGAGATGGGGTTTGTCATTTAGCTTCACTACTTTATTGGGTAGCAAAGGGGGCTAATTTGGAAACTAAAGCACCTACTAACCATGATTTTGCCAATATCCCTGATATTCCCAGAGAATATGGTGTTTCTATTTATAGCAATCCTTATTCTAAAACCTCAAATGCCCAGCAAAATTTGTATATTACCAATAATAAAAATAAACCAGTTGCCTTTAAATTTGAATACCAGGATAATAAAATTAAAGTATCTATAGTAGAATTAGAGTAGCTCATGTAATATGGAAGAATGGCTCCTCCTAAAGAAAAACACGATCATAAGACTTTAAAGTTTCCACCGAGCTTTTTATGGGGGGCTGCCACTTCTGCTTATCAGGTGGAAGGGAACAATGTTAACGCTGACTGGTGGGATTGGGAACAAAAAAACCAACCCCCATCACTTCGCTCTGGAATAGCCTGTGACCAATATAATAAATACGAACAGGATTTTGCTTTGATCAAGCAGTTAAACCACAATGCCCATAGACTATCCATTGAATGGTCCAGGATTGAGCCAAGGGAGGGAGAATTTAATAATTCTGAAATCGAGCATTACCTTAAGGTGCTCAAATCACTCAAGGAGCTTAAGATAAAAGTCATGCTGACTCTTTGGCATTTTACCTTGCCAAAATGGGTTTCCAACATAGGCGGCTGGGAAAATAGAAAAACTATTAATTTTTTTGAAAGATTTGTCAAAAGAGTGACCCGAGAGATTGCCCCATATGTAGACTTTTGGATCACCATCAACGAGCCAGGAGTGTATATTTACCAAACCTACATCCGCAAAGAATGGCCGGGCAGCAAAGGTAGTTCTTTAGGACAAATAAAAACTGCCCTTAATTTAGCTTCCGCCCATAAAAAAGTCTACCGCTATTTACACCAAACTTATCCTGATAAACCAATCGGCATGGCTCAAAATGTCCAATCTTTTCAAACTTACCATAAACACTCATTAGTTGAACAAATCAGTGTTGTTTTTGCCGATTTTGTGGCCAACCACCTGTTTTATTTTTTAACCCGCGGAACCCATGATTTTTTGGGCATTAATTATTATTTCCATGTCCGTTTTCAAAACAGCCAAAGAATTTTACCTGAAATTGAGGATGCTTCCCAAGGTTATCGCGATATCTCGGATTTGGGCTGGGAAATTTACCCGGAAGGATTGTTTGATGTATTAACAGACCTCTCAGATGGCATCCCAATTTACATCACCGAATGCGGAATCGCCTCCACCAATGACGACAGAAGAAATAGGTTTTTAATTACTTATTTACATGAGGTTTATAGAGCAATTAAATCAGGCGTTGATGTAAGGGGTTTTTTTTATTGGTCACTGGTTGACAATTTTGAATGGAGCAAAGGGTTCCAACCAAGATTTGGGCTTGTGGAAGTAGACTACGCCACTCTGGAAAGGCGCATCAGGCCATCAGCCTTAGTTTATACAGACATTATTGCCCATAACGGCATTCCCCACTCGCTGCTGCGGTTTATCGGCCATACAGTCCAGGCTGCAGAGGTTTTAGAAAAAAGGCTGAAAGAAGAGTTGAGGAAAAAACGCCATCGCCCAAACCACAAATGACTCACCTACCTTTTACTCTGCTTGCTTATTTTTTTAATGCCCTCTCGCTCCTGACTAACAAATTTTTACTGCAGAAAACTATTCCCGATCCTTTAATTTTTATTTTTTACATCAGTGCATTATCTTTACTGACACTCCTAGCCTTGCCTTTTACTAATATTCCTGACCTTAAAACCTTTATCATCTCCTCAATCTCCACCTTGCTTTGGACCGGCGGGGCTTATTTAATGTTTAAGGCTCTAAAAATAGGTCTGGTATCAAGAGTCATCCCCATCATTGGCGGTTTGATCCCTTTATTTTTGTTGCTGGCTACTTTTCAAACCAATGACGTCTTAACCTATCAAATCTGGGCTATTTTAATTTTAGTTTCGGGAATGGCCTTTTTAACCTTGACTGATTTAAAAGGCCATTTTAATTTTACGGAACTGGTATACGAAATCAGCTCTGCCTGTTTTTTTGCTCTTTCCTATTTATATTTAAAGCAAGCCTATCTGAGTTTAGATTTTTTTTCCGTTTTAGCCTGGTCAAGGATCATCCTTATTCCTTTTGTAGCAATGATACTTATCATACCTAACTTGAGAAGAAAAATTATCCCAAGAGCAAAAATTAATTTTTTTTCCTTCTCAGGCTTAATATTTTTAGGAGGGCAAATCAGCGGTACTGTCTCGGAACTGTTGTTGCTGTTTTCCATTTCTTTGGCAAATCCAGCTTTGGTAAACTCACTAGCAGGCACCCAATATGTGTTTTTATTTATCTTTGCCGCAGTATTATCCAAAAAATATCCGCAAATTTTTGCAGAAAAATACTCTGTTATGATCATAATTACCAAATTTTTAGGGACCTTGCTGGTTGGTTTGGGACTCTATTTGTTGGCTTTTTCCCCTCTTGTCGGCTGATTGGCAATATCATAAAATGCCTTCAGAACTTATCATCCATCTCAGGCACCAAACATGCCTAAAGGGAAAAGAAAACTTACCAGTTTAAAGACTGCACCTCAAAACGCTGTCCTTCTTTTGGTCCAAATTATCCTGATTAAAATTGGCCAGGGACCGTTAATAGTAATAAAGTTAGTAGTTCAAAGTTTGCGTACGATCGTAATAGTCTTATCCAAAGCGAGGCTGCCATCTTGGCATTTTCCCCACTACCAGCTACCAACTCTTAATTTTTTATCCTTTCAACTGAACAAAAAACGCGGCCGTCCCAGAAAATATTCTTTAATCCTTTTCTATCTAAATAAATTGAGGCTATTTTTTAGGAAAAGAGTGACTAAAAAAACCAAAATCTCCTTTGCAGTTTTAACTTTCCTTTTACTTGGCTTTCTTTATACCTGGTTTATTCTGAGTGCCGCCTATCAGCTACCCTCTCCCGACAAGCTGATTTATCCCAATCAACCTTTAACCACCACTATCTATGATAGAGGGGGCGTTGTTTTATTCAGATTATACGAAGGTAAAAACCGCAGTCTAGTCAAATTAGAAGATCTCCCCTCCCATTTAATTCAAGCCACGGTGGCTTCTGAGGATAAAAATTTTTATAAACACCGCGGGGTAGACTTTGAAGCAATTATCAGGGCTTTTTTTCATAATTTGCAAAATCGAGAGCAACAAGGAGCTTCCACAATCACTCAACAGCTAATCAAAAATACCCTGCTCACCCCTGAAAAAACATATACGAGAAAAGTTAAAGAGATAATCCTCTCTCTTTGGGCAGAATCAATTTATTCTAAAAATCAAATTCTGCAGATGTATTTTAATGAAGCTCCATATGGAGGTCCGACCTGGGGAATTGCAGCTGCCAGTCAAACTTATTTTGGCAAAGAGCTAAAAGATTTAACTTTGGCTGAAAGCTCATTTTTAGCCGGCCTGCCGGCATCCCCCAGCCAGTTTAGCCCTTATGGCACAAATCCCCAGTTAGGTTTGACCAGACAAAAACAGGTGCTGGAGCAGATGGTTGAGCAAAAATATATCACTAACTCTCAAATGCAACAAGCTTTGAGCGAAAAATTAAAATTCCGGCCTGCCCAAAATAATATCAAAGCCCCTCATTTTGTGTTCTATATTAAAGACTTACTAAGCCAAATTTATGGCCCCAGGGTAGTCTCCCAGGGCGGGTTAAATATCCAAACAACCCTGGATTTCCAACTGCAAAAACAGGTGGAGAAAATTGTAGCTGAAGAGGTTGATGCTCTTTCACCGCTGAACGTTAAAAACGGTGCGGCCATGATAACTGATGCTAAAACCGGTCAGATTTTGGCCATGGTGGGGTCAAAAGATTATGACAATCCTCAATTCGGAAATTTTAACGCCAATTTGGCATTAAGGCAACCAGGCTCATCCATCAAAGTAATCACCTATGCAACTGCTTTCAAACAAGGCTACAATCCGGGTAATACTATTTTGGACACTCCTGTTGTTTTTAGGGACAACTGGGGCAATACTTACGCGCCGGTCAATTATGATGGGGCTTTTCATGGCCCGGTTTCTATAAGAATAGCTTTGGGCTCCAGCTTAAACATCCCGGCAGTGAAAATGCTTTCTCTGATTGGTTTGGATAACATGATCCAAACAGCCAAAGACTTAGGGATTACCACCTTTGACGATCCGGGAAAATTTGGGCTTTCCCTTACTTTAGGCGGCGGTGAAGTCAAAATGATTGAGATGATGGGGGCTTATGGGACCTTTTCTCAAAACGGCAACCTGTTAAAACCTACCGGTATCTTAAAAGTCACTGACTCCTCAGGAAATACCTTGCAAGAATACCAGCAAGAAGGCAAACAGGTTTTGGATACCCAGGTATCTTTTCTAATCAACCATATTCTGTCTGATAACCAAGCCCGAACTCTTGCTTTCGGCCCCGATTCCCTATTAAATCTGGCAGGTGTAGCTGTTAAAACCGGCACTTCTGATAATAAAAGGGATAATTGGACTTTTGGTTATACAAATGATTTTGTGGTGGGAGTTTGGGTAGGTAATAATGATAATTCTCCAATGGACCCGCGTCTTGCCTCCGGCATCACCGGCGCTGCTCCAATTTGGCATAAAATTACCCAAATAATGTTAACCTCTCAACCTGCCAGAGGCTTTATTCAGCCTGCCGGCGTAATAATAGCCAATATTGATGGCCGCCGGGACCTGACCATTGCCAAAAAACTGCCCAAAGGCATAGTCAGGATCAAAAATGAAGAAAATAAAACAATTTTCTTCGATGATTTCTCTTCCTATGCCACCAGCTCTGCCCAGGCTGCAAAAAGAGAAGGAGCTACTAATTAAGCACTACCCAGCCCCGGAGGTCTTTTTTGGGGATTTTAATGGGGGATGTGATAAATCGGGAAGAATCACCAATAAAAATTAAGGTTGCATATTTGGCATTTTCTTTCCCTTTCCAGAAGTCTCCCTCCTGAGCCAACTGCTTTTCATATTTCTCCCTTAAGTTACTTAGGTCACTTAAGCCGGGATTGTCAAAAAAGATCACTTTTTTTACTCTAAATTGGCCGATTATTTCTTCTCCTGAAGGTTTTATAAAAACCAAATCTCCACTTGAAATTTGACCATAAGGGGGATCTTTTCTTTTAGAAAACCTGATTTCAATAGTCTTTGCCCCGGATAAAATTAACTCTGCTCCCCTGCCTTTAAAAATAGCCAAATGTTTCATCTGACATCAATTATATACCTTTAGCCACAACTTGGTAAGATTATTTTCGATTTGATCTTGCTCTCTCAATATAGTCTTGTAAGATAGGTTGTTCATCTCGAGCTAAAGCAACAAATAATCTCAAACCATAACTTATTCTTTCTCGTTCAGAATATACTTTTGAATTTAGTTCAAATTGTTCAGTTAGTAGTAATAAAAATCCTCTTAAATTGGAATCACGGCGCATTTCCCTCATTTGTTCTATACTGATATTTGCAGCATCCAACAACTCCTCAAGGTTTACTACTATCTTTGCCACTGGAATTCTTCCTCTATAAGGGATCATAGGATAATAATTATAAAAAGAACCAAATAAAGATAAATTTAATTTTTTAGAGGACAATTCTGCTGTCGCTTCCTTAATTCCTTGAAATAAATCTCGCAAAAATCCGCTTGTACTGTACCCCATTACATTAAAACCCGCTACTTGTTTACCTTTTAATCTGTTATTGGGATCAACAACATTAAATATTAAATCATCTTGTTTAAGGGGTTCAAAAAGATGCTCCCATTCATGAAATAACATTTCTCTTAAAGAAGATAAAGAATTTATTCTCAAAAGTCCAGCATTTTTACTGATAACATTGCTTTGAAGATAAGCAGCGCTCAAATTTAGAAAAATACTTCCCGTATCAGAGGTAAAAGCTAGGTTGTACGGCACTTCCTCGTTGGATATGTCGTAGCCAAACGCTTCCTTATGTGCTTGTTGATATCTTTTTGGATCTTCAACCCAAGTAATTACTCCAATCAGTTGATCTCTGGAAAGGCTTGAATTTGTTGCTTTCTCAAAAATACCTGCTAATAACAAAGTATACTTATCTCGTGTATCTTTATCGGACAAATCTTTGCCTTTAAATCCGTCTTCCATTTTCTTAGCTTGTTTAACTAAATAGCCTAAATCCTCAGATTCTGAAGTTTCATCTGAATGATAAAATAATTCCCATGGCCTAAAAAAATAAGATACTTCTCCAATAGCCAGACTGGTACCGCTAGCAATAATAAGCTGACGTCTGGTTAAATGAAATCCTCCATCTGGTGGCTTAGTTGATTCTGAAGGAACATTTTACCCTCTGTTGGACAATCTTCCTCCTCTTCTCCTTCGGGAAAATTCCAAAGTTAAAAAATCACGCCTGGATTGTTCAAATTCTACAGCCATAAAGCACTAAAGTTTAACATAATTTGTTTATTTTCGCTTAAAAGATAAATTATTGCTTGTATTTTTAATCTAAGTTTGGTACTATTGACAAGACACCTCCATACTGGAGGATTTTTTAAATGCCCAACATTACTATTTTCTTTAAAGAAGTTTATGAGGAGTTAAAAAAAGTAACCTGGCCAACACGCGAGCAAACTATCAAATTTACCATCCTGGTAGTGATCGTCACCTTGGCAGTAGGTTTACTTTTAGGAGGACTTGATTATATCTTAACAGCAGTTACCGCATTTTTATTAGAAAAATATGGAAAATAAACAATCATCAGACAATAAAAATCAAACTACAGATCAGCCTGCAAATGAAAAGGGGGATGCCCGTTGGTATGTTGTTCACACCTATTCCGGTCATGAGAATAAAGTAGCTCACACGCTAAAACAAAGAATTGAATCCGAACATTTGGAAAAAAAAATTCTGGAAGTTTTAGTCCCTACTCAAGATAAGATTGAAATCAAGGCAGGGAAAAAAGCCACTGTTAAAGAAAAGGTTTTCCCGGGCTACATTTTAGTCAAATTAATCTTAGATGATGAATCCTGGTTGGCTGTCAGGACAACCCAGGGGGTGACTTCCTTCGTGGGTATGGGTAATAAACCTACCCCTATCTCCGATGCTGAAGTAGCCACAATTATCAAGTTCACCAAGGAAGAAGCTCCCTCATATAAACAGGTCTTTGCTACCGATGATACTGTCAAAATTGTTGACGGGCCTTTTGCTGATTTTATCGGCAAAGTTGATCATGTTGATGAAGAAAAAGGTAAAGTTAAAGTTTTGGTGTCTATATTTGGCAGAGAAACACCGGTGGAATTGGACTTTTTACAAATACAAAAAATTTAAATCGGAAAGTTAATTTATGGCTAAAAAAATTAAAACATATATTAAGTTAAATATTCCGGCTGGGACCGCTACTGCTGCTCCGCCGGTTGGCCCGGCTTTAGGCCAGCATGGCTTGCCTATAATGGAGTTTGTTAAGGCTTTTAATGAAAAAACAAAAGAAAAACAAGGTAATATTTTACCGGTAGTAATAACTGTTTACGAAGACAGGACTTTTTCCTTTATTACCAAAGAACCGCCTGTTGCAGAAATGATTAAAAAAGCCTTATCTTTGGAAAAAGGATCCGGCACTGCTTTAAAAGAACCAGTGGGAACTTTAACCAAAGCCCAAATAGAGCAGATTTCCAAATCCAAAATGCCTGATTTAAACACCAAAAATATTGAAGCAGCCATGAAAATTGTAGAAGGCACTGCCAAAAGCATGGGGGTTAAAACTAGTTGATATGGGTAAGACAAAGACCAAAATTATTGATGATTCGAAGCCTCAAGTTGAAGATAAGAAACCATCTAAGATTAAAGGGGCGAAGTCAAGTACAGCCAAAGCAATCAGTGAAGTTGAGCTCAAATCAGAAGTTAATGAATCGAACGAAAAATTGGGCGCGAAACAAACTCATAGCGAGAGCGCTGGAGACGCGAGCGGTGCTTTGCACACTGACGAGCCCCCTTCTCAAAAAAAACCTAAAAAATCAAGCAAAACCAAACCACGTTCTAAAAAATACCAGCAAGTTTCAAAAGATCTGGACAAAAGCAAATCTTATCCTCTTTCAGAAGCAATTGATTTAGTCAAAACCTTAAATTACGCCAAATTTAACTCCACTTTGGAAGCACATATTAATACTACTACCCGGGGAGTGCGCGGTTTAGTCTCCCTGCCTTTTGCCAGCGGTAAAAAATTAACAATTTTGGCTTTTGGACAAGAAAAAGAGTTGGAAGGAGCTATTTTGGGTAATGATGAAACTATTGAGCAAATCAGCAAAGGCAAGATTAATTTTGATCTAATTGTTACCACCCCTCAGTGGATGCCCAAACTTGCCTGTGTTGCCAAAGTGTTAGGCCCTAAGGGTCTGATGCCAAATCCTAAAAATGGCACTATCACCGATGATTTAAAAAAAGCAGTTGAATCTTTTCAAGGGGGCAAAACTGAATTCAAAACCGAACCTAAAGCTGAGATTATCCATCTTGGCCTGGGCAAATTAGACCAACCTAGCGAACAATTATCAGCCAATGTTAAAACTCTGCTGCAGACTATTGGCAAAACCAGAGTTAAAAAAGTTTCCCTTGCCCCCACCATGGGTCCCTCAGTAAGAGTAGATTTAAGTAGCCTCTAAATTCCTCTTCCTAAAAGCTTTTTTTAAAATTAACCCTAAATCCATTTTTAGACTAAACAAAGATATCAAACCAATAATTAAGATAAACATCGCTGTTATAATATGGAATAGAACAATCATAGATGAGGCTAAATTAGGATTAATTTCAAATACCCCTGAGAGTATTAAAAGCCCTGAAGCTTCAGCTGATCCTACATAGCCCGGTGCCGCCGGAATAAGATAAGTTAAGGCAGATAAAAGTTGACCTAAATACATTTTTAGGAAAGTTTGCGGACTTTCCAATGAAATAAAGGTTAAATACCAAATAGCAGCATCTAAACCGTAAGCTATAAGGGTGATCATAATCATCAAAATCAGATCTCTTGGATGCCTGTTCAATATAGAAAAAGATTGTAAAATGAAATTACTAAATCTATCAAAATATAATTTAATGTGTTTTTCTATTAATAGAGGCCTCAAAAAATTAATAATTTTCTTAGTAAAATCCATTTGAAAAATGGCCAGGTAGGTTAAACTTAAGGTGATAGCTAGTATAATGGTTATAATAATTATAAATTTTATACCAAGAGCTGTTGGGACTATCAATAAAAGCACACTTGCCAACATTAGTACTACCAAAAAATCTACAAACCTATCAATAAAAATCCAAGTAACTGATTTTCCCAAATTCAGATTGTAACGGCTACTTAGATAAATACCTTTCGCAATCTCCCCAGCCCTTACGGGAATGAAAAAATTTAACATTTGGGCTACCCCATTCAAATAGATTAAATCCCGGAGGGGAATACTTTTAACTTCCGATAAAAAAACTTTCAACCTGACAGCTCGAATTATATGTGATAAAAGCATAAAAAAAAATGCGGGTGCAAGACTTAGAATATTTACCTTAGAAATGGTGGTCAAAATTTGGCCCAGATCAACAAAACGCGACCAGACAAATATCAAGACCAAACCAAATAAAGTATTGATGCTAATCTTTATCATTGTTGTCAAAACCCCAAACTAAATATACACTATATTATATAGATATGTTTTCCACCCTCAAAATGCGTTTAATATTGGGGATTTATGTTTTGCTAATTTTATCCATTCCCGCAGGTGCATACCTAGTTTCCCAAAACCAAACCAGCAAAAGCAGCGCCTCCCAGCCAAAAACAGAATCTACAACAGTCAAAACTACCCCCAAACCAACACTCGAACCTTCAAAGGAGTTATTAAAAGCTTCCCAAAAAAATTTAATCTCTAATTCGTCCGAAACTTCCCCCACCCCTCAAGCTTCTGCTACCACTGCCACCTCCTTTGGCCCCACCTTAAACCTTAAGATCAGCATTGAAGGCAGGACAAATGATCAATCAACCAGACTGTTTGTGGGAATTATGGAAGGGATGGTAGTTAGTAACCCTAAATTTTTATTGACATTTAGCGTTAACCTTCCCTCTTCAGGAGAATATAGCAACTTATCTTTAGCCGGGTTAACATCCGGCACAAAATACACAGCCATACTTAAAAGCTCTGCTCAAATTGCCACCTCCTCTGCTTTTATCATGTCTCCTGCAGCAACTAATTTAAACAATAATTCGCCTATTAACTTGCTATCCGGTGATTTAAATGATGATAATACGATAAATTCCTCAGACTATTCTATCGCCCAAAAAGCTTTAGGATCAACTGCAACTTCTGCAAATTGGAATGCTAATGCTGATCTTAATAAAGACGGCACAGTTAATATTTTTGATTTGAGCATTATTACCAAAAATATCGGCAAAATCGGCGATTCAGGCTCCTGGGCTTCATCTTTACCTAAAGTTGCCTCATCCTCTGCATCACTATCAGGATCTTTGCCGGTAGGCTCTCCCCCCCAAGAAGATGGGTATTGGATCTGGATCCCAAAATATTGACCCTTGACAAAGACATAAAATCTGTTTTACCCTTAAACTGCAGACGGGTCAGAAATGGCTGACCTCAAAAAATTTTCAGTACTGGTTTTAAGTTTACTTCTTACTGCCTTTTGGGCATTGTTTCCTAACTCTGTTTTTGCTCTAAACAACAAATATTATGATTTTGGGCCCTATTATGGCAGAGAGCAAGTTTTAGGATTTTCCTTCTCCAATCTGGAAAAACTGCCTGTACCTCAAATCCCCAGTGAAATTACGCCACCCCCGGCAACAGGTATTTTACCTGGCAGCATCTTTTATCCTTTTGAAAAAACCTTCGAAAATATTACTCTTACCTTCACTTTTAACCCTGTTAAAAAGGAAGAGTTAAGGTTGAATATTGCCTCGGAAAGGCTTTCTGAAGCTAAAACCTTAATGGAGAAAGGTCAAACTACTGCAGCATCACAAGCTTTGGATGATTACAGCCAAACCTTAACTACCCTTAGTCAAAATTTAACCTCTCTGGCCCAAAAAGCTGATGCAGCCTCACAAGAATTAATAAAAAAAGTTGAGCAGACTGCTGCTTCCCAGACAGTGGTGGCTACCAGTTTAAGCTTGAGTTCGTCTCCTGTCCAAGCAGAAGCCTGGACCCAGGCTGCCCAAACAAACAAATCTCTCACAGATGAAATTGCCCAGATCAGCGGTAAACCGGCTGTGCCGGAGGAAATCTCTACCACCATTCAAAAACTGAAAGAAGATGGTTTAATCTCGGAGGAGGAAAGCAATAAAATATATGGTTTTAACCAAAGAAGCCAGGTTAGAGATGAAATTGACAAACTGACTTCCTCCGGCCAATTTCCGCTCTCTGAAGCAGCTAAGATGGATGAAGCAGTTCAACTTAACTTCCCCGACAGTTACAAGCAATACTTAACTAATTTACAGGTAGTAGAATTAAAATCCTATCAAAGCCTGCCTCAACCGGACACTAAAGCATTGGAGGAGTTGAAAAAATGGCAGGACAATCCAAGTATTCCCCCATCAAATGATATCAAACCATATCTATGGTACAACCGGGCTCAAGATTTGGCTAAAGGAGTTGATCTATCCAATTTTTCCCAAACCCAGCAAACAGAATTGATCAAGTTTTATCCCCAGGCTGTATCAGATAATTCTACCTATGTCCCGCCTCCCAGCCCATCCCCAACTGACGATACTCTTGCATCTCCTACCCCCTCAATCACACCTTCGTCACCCATCCCCACTCCATCAGCTGCCCCTGCAACAGAACCTTATTTGGTTAATACCGGCGGGGCTCTGCCTGGCAATCCTACTTATTTTATTAGTCAGCTAGGAGAAGGGCTTACTTACGCACTTACTTTTGACCCTGCTGAAAAAGCCAAGCTTAGGATGCAGCAGGCTGAACGACGCCTGGCTGAAGCTTCCAGCTTATCTGCTGATCCTAAAAAAGCTGCTCTTTATGAGTCTGCCCTGAAAAACTACCAATCTACCATGGCTGATACCTCAAAATATATTAAAGAATTAAAAGATCCCAAAATTGCCGAAAAAGCGGCTGAAAGATTAGAGGCTCAGGCTGCCAGGCATGAAGTGGTGTTGGAAAAAGGTCTGCTGCCTGCTCCTAATAACAACCCCAAACTGATTACCGAGGTTATTAAAGCGACCGAAGATGCCATGGATGTCAGTGCTGATGCTTTGGACCGTCCGGCTCTGCCGCCTGCCTTAAGTCAACGCTTAGGTGACCTTAAAGCCCAGGGTCTGATTTTAGATGAGGAAGCCCAAGATTTAATTGGGTCTAATTCCAGGGAAGAAGTCAGAAGCAAAATTAGAAAACTGACAGAGTTAAATACTTTTCCCCTGGCAGATGCAAAAAAGCTGGACGAAGCTCAAACTTTCACCTCACCTTCCGACTTTAACCAGCTGACAGAGGTAAGAAAAATTACTGAACTGCAAGCCTTGCGTTCAGTTCAATCTGATCTGGCCCAAACTCCCTCTTTAAAACAAACTGTCACTGCTTTAGACCAGCAAAAAACCGCCTTGGAGAATTCTTTTGACCCAACAGCAATAAAGCCGGAAGATTTGGGAGGCAGGGATGATCTGGCTAAAACTTATCAAAAATTAGCCTCAACTGCCCGTCCAATTAATCTCGGTCAATTTGGAACTGATGTTACTGGTGAAACACAACCTTCTCCTTCACCATCAGCTTCACCTTCACCTACGCCTAAGAGACAAGATGCGGTTTTAACTACCTGTCCCGAAGGAGCTACATTTAAACAATTTGAGGGCTGTGTCTGGGCAGATAGCGGCCGCAGTTTAAATGATTACGAACAATATAAGTGTCAAGGCCCCAGGCAATATTATTCTTTTGCTGCCAAAAAATGTGTTCCTTATGAAAGCGGCCAGGGTTTTAGGGATGATGCCCAGCCAATTTGTCCGGTAGGATATAGTTGGAGCTGGCAGACTCAAAGTTGTCAAACCTCAGCAGGAGGAATCATACCCTTACCTACTCCTCAACCCCAACCAGAGCCTATAGATGAAAAAGATATTGAGGAAAGATCCAAATCATGTCCTGTGGGTTCTTCTTACAAACCACCTCAAGGTTGTGTTTGGGAAAAAGACGGCAAACCTGTTTATGATCCTGAACGATATCGTTGCGGCAGAGATCAATATTATTCTTTTGAACAGCAAAAATGTGTTCCTTCTCCCAAGGCAGGAGACCTTGACCGTAAAGATTATCGACCTGTTTGTAAGGATGAAAATACATACTGGAGTTGGGATTATGGCAAATGCATCCAACCCACACCAATAATTCTGCCTCAAGATGAGACAGGTAGTCTTAATCCAATCATCATAGATGATATCAAACCGACCTTTGTCGCTCCTGGTAATCCTTTTTATTTTCTAAAACAAGCAGCTGAGAGAGCACAGCTAGCTTTAACTTTTACTGCCCCAGCCAGAGAACGAGTTAGCTTAGCTCAAGCCAAGGAAAGACTGGCTGAAGCTGCTGATGCTTTAAGGAAAGACGACAAGCAAAATTTTAAAAAAGCACTTTCTAAATATACTGAAATGATGCAAGATATCGTGGCTGATGTTTCCAAAGATGCTCTGACAGAGGGGGCCAAAAAAGAGATCGGGGACAGTTTGTCCAAAGGTTCAGTTGAACAAAATCTCCTTTTGCAAAAACTGTCGGCCTGGGCTCCCCCTGAGCAAGACACAGACATCAACGCCGCTACTTCTGCCACCATTTTAGGAGTGGATAAAGCAGCAGATTTTGCCGGAGAACCGGCTCTGCCAGCTGAGGTTAAAGCTAAAATTGAGACTTTACCTGAAAATATGATTTCCGAGGAAGACAAAAAGAAACTACTTGAGGCAAAATCCAGAGTTGAGGTCAGACTAACCATAGGAGGTCTGCTAACAAACGGAGGCTTAGATTCTACCGACACTGCTTTCCTAAATGATGATTTTACCTCAGTTGACCGTGAAGCTAAGATTAAAATTGAAGAACTGAAAAAACTGGAGCAAATAGCGGAAGCTGCTGACAAAAAGGATAAAATTGAGCAAAATATTGAAAAAAATGAGAAAATTGTGGAGGGTTTGGCAGAGTTTGAGAAAACTTTTAAGGCAGGGGAAGATATTCCTGCTAATGTCAGGCCTTGGGTAAGATTAACCAGGATCGATGAAGTCACCCAGACTATCAGGCCTGATATTGTTAATTTGAATGATTTCCAAAACCGCAAAGATCTGGTTTTGGCAGTAGCCACTTTGCAGCAAGAATTCAGACCAACCAGAGACTCTTTCCAACAGATAGAACAGTTTAGAAAAAGATTTCCTAATGCGCCTTTACCACCAGAGCTTGCCAGAATTGAAGCACTGTCGTACAGTCTTGGCATCAGGGAACAGGCAGGTCCCTGTTTCTTGCCAAACCCGCCCTTCCCAGCCAATACACCTTGTCCTGCTCCGGGCGCCGCCATACCAATAGTTTCAAATTACTCAACCAGCGCAAACTACTATGGAACAGGATACAACCCTAGCCAAACTACCCCTACCCCATCTTATGATAAAGATGGTAATTCTTTAGTTTATGGCCAGGGCCCCAAAGCGGAAAATGCGGGGGTTTGTCCTTCCGGATACCATTGGATGTATGACAGCGGAGGTTGGTGTATGTCCAACAGCGGCAGTTATAACTCTTCTTCTTACACCCCAACAGGCACCGGACCCGGCTATACTCCTTATAGTCCTTATTACACTGCTCCCGGAGCTCCACCTGCTTCTTATGGCTATCCTGGCGGTTATCCTCCTCCTTCATCTTCATACATTGCCCCCAGTTATTGGGGTCCTGCTCCCAGCTATTACACTACCACTCCACCTTCGGGAACCGTGCCTGGTTCAGGGCCTAAGCCAACTGCTCCCGGCCAGTGTCCGCAAGGCTTTCACTGGATGTCTGATTCCGGCGGTTGGTGTATGGCTGATGGCCCAACATATGTGCCCAGCGGCTCTCAATATTATCCAGGCGGGACTACTACCTCAGGCACACCGCCTCCAGGAGGATATAATTGCGGCAGCCAGCCTTTTGACCCTGCTACTGGCAAATGTAAAGACGGCGCCTGCCCCGGGGGGTTTAACTGGGACGGCTCAAAATGTGTAGCAAACAACAGTAGCTATTACTCCCCTAATTTAAACCAATCCAGTTGCGGCCCAGGGTATTATTGGGATGGTAAGGGTTGTATACCAACTTACTCTGGCGGAGGTTATTCAGGTAGCAGTTCTTACTCTGGGAGTAGCTATTGTCAACCTCCTTCGAACGGTTGCCCCTCCAGCTCCTACTGGGATTACGGTAGTTGTAACTGCCGCCCGTCCGGCACGTATTATGGCGGTAGCGGACCCTCATCCAGTAACTCCTGCCAAGGTATCAGCTGCGGTGGAGGATCATATTTGGACTACTCAACTTGCAGTTGTAAGTATTCTTCATATGGCGGAACTTCCACCGGAACTTCAAATGGATCTTACTGTTCCCCCCCTGCTGGAGGATGTGGCTCAGGCTGGTTTGATAGCGCATCCTGTTCATGCAAGCAATCCTCATCACAAGGCTGCTATAATGTTTCAGCTTCAAGCTGCCCCAGCGGATGGTACTTTGATTCGGGAGCCTGTACCTGCCGTCAGTCAACAACATCCTCCGGTAGCACCACTACCACAGGAGGCACTACTACCTCTGGAGGGACTACTTCTTCCGGATCATGTCCTTCCGGATACCACTGGATGTCTGACAACGGCGGCTGGTGTATGCAGGATGGGAGCGGTGGCAGCTCTACCCCTACCACTACATCCACACCTACTTCTTCAACTGCTCCTACTACTACTACACCTACTACTACTGAACCGGCTCCTGCTCCACCTCCGGCATCCTCTGAACCGGCTCCTGCTCCACCTCCGGCATCCTCTGAACCGGCTCCTGCTCCCTCTGGTGGTTGACAAAGCATTAACCATTAAAGTAAAATAGATAAGCTTAAGACAGTAGGTTCTGAACAGAGAGCATAAATCCTACCGAGGCAGATAGAAAGTCCTCAGCTGAGGACTGACAATTATTATTTCCTCGCTTAAGCGGGGATTTTTAATGCCTAAAACAAAACAACAAAAAATCGAGACAGTTTTACAGCTGCAGCAAAAGTTAGACAAATCCAAGGCTGTGATTTTTGCAGACTATAGAGGTTTAACCATGAAGCAATTATCTGATCTGCGCAGCAAACTTTATGAACAAAATGCCGAATTTACCATCACCAAAAATTCCCTGCTAGAGCGGGCCCTTCCATCTTCCATCTTCCATCTTCCATCTTCTAATTTGGAAGGTCCTACTGCCACCCTTTTTGCTTACAACGATGAAATTTCCCCCATTAAAATTTTAGTAAAAGCCTTTAAAGATGCTACTTTAGGTAAAGTTAAATTTGGATTTTTAGGGACAAACTCCTTAATGGAGGCCCAAATCATCCAACTATCTTCTCTTCCATCTAAAGATGATCTTAAGGCCAAAACAGTGGGGGTATTGGCAGCTCCCTTGCAGAATATGGTGTCAGTGTTGCAAGCTAATTTAAGAAACTTGGTATATGCGTTGAGTGAAATTCAAAAACAGAAGGGAGGTGTTTAATTTATGGCAGATCAACCACAAGCTGAAGAGGCTAAGAATCAAGAACTACCTCAAACTGAACCAGCCAAACAAGAAAAAGCTGAGGAACCTAAAAAAGAGTCTAAAGCATTATCAGTAAATCTTGAAAAAATAATTGATACCATTGAGAAACTCTCTGTTTTAGAACTGGCTGATTTAGTTCATGCTTTGGAAGACAGGTTTGGTGTTTCAGCTTCTGCTCCGGTAGCAGTAGCTGCAGGATCAGCAAGTGCAGCTGCAGGAGAGCCGCAGGAGGAAAAAACTACCTTTAATGTAGTTCTAACTGCAGGGGGAGCCAATAAAATTGCCGTTATTAAGGCTGTTCGGGAATTGGTGCAAACTTTAGGCTTGAAAGAAGCAAAAGACTTAGTGGAAGGAACTCCAAAACCGGTTTTAGAATCAGTTAATAAAGCTACCGCGGAGGAGGCTAAGAATAAACTTACAGCAGCCGGAGCCACTGTAGAACTACAGTAATAGCAACGCGGACTAAACGATATCCTAGGCTAGTAACGGCTCTGATATGACAATTCATACTGACGGGAGAATCACCAATTTTTCTGCAAATGCGACATATATGAGTTTTAAAAGGATTATTCCTGTCGCTTAGGGATTCAAAAACTGACTTAAGTTTATTATCCCAATAAAACCTGATTGGTTATTGACACTCTCTGTTTTGTTATGATATACAAAGAAATAGAATGTCAGAGAAGATCATTAATGATCTTCTCTGACCATATAAATATGGCAGATAAGTTATCACTTGAAAATTTACCTGATCTACTGACAGTTAGAGAAGTAGCCCAAGTTCTAAGAGTTTCCCCTCTCACTATTAAAAGATGGGGAAAAAGAGGAAAACTTCCTGCAATTAGAATAAATTCCAGAGGAGACAGAAGATATAAAAAAGAAGCTGTACTTTGGTTATTAGGCATTACACAGAAAGTTTTATCTTCTGATAGCTCTACATCAAATTATTAATTTTCAATTAGATTTTAATCTTAGCACTTTTGCGTAATTATTGCTAATATATCCTGAATATGTTGTCAGAAAAGCCTAATGACTATTCTGTCATTATTTGGGGATGAACACGGTAGTTTGGATTTTTTGCAAAAGAAATTTCTCCCTTTTTTTCAACAATGTAATAAGCAAAACCTTTTTTAGCAACTAATGATTTTACATCTTTATATTTTGCGTCAAGAAAACTATTTCTTAAAACTACCAGGAAATTATTGCCGGTATTGACAAGACACATTCCCCAACTGGCGGGAACTAAAACCTGCCTGCCCGCATTTAAACTGACTACCTTAAACTCTTTAGCCTCATCCAACTGATCATTCCTTTGCATAATCAAAATCCCTGATCCATATAAACACTGAAAAGTCTGCATACCGGGGAAATTACTAAAATAACCCATGGTTTTGTTAAATTCTATGCCGTTTCTTCCTGGGGAAACTACAAATATTAGCTGAGTATTACTTTTGATTAAAGAATAAGGCTCTTTTATCTCCCCCTTAACTCCTTTCATCAAAAAAGGCTTTAAATCTGCAGTCTTTCTAACTATTATCATTATTCCAGATTAACATAAACAAATATTTAATCAAAGCCAGTTGTCTTTTTACTCTCCAAGGCTGAATAATTAATCTAAATAACCACTCAAAACCTAAATTCCTAATCCATTTAGGTGCCCTGGACACACTACCTGAAAGATAATCAAAAGCCCCTCCAACTCCCATCACTATATGCACCGGCAGATTATTTAAATTATTGGCAATCCATTTTTCCTGTTTTATATGCCCAAAAGCCACAAAAAGGATATCGAGAGCAGGAATGTTACGGATGATGCTGCGGGCTGACAGGACCCCAGGTAACTCAGCTTGAACTTCTCCACCACTTTCTGCAAACCCTACTTTCAGTTTTGGATATTTCTTCATCAAGCACTCAGCTGATTTCTTTGCTACTTCCCCCCTTCCCCCTAAAAAGCCTACTGTAAAGCCTTTTTCAGAAGATAACTTAATTAACTCTTCCATAAAATCAGTGCCGGAAAAAGTATTTTTAACTTTCCCGGAAATTTTCAACCCTATGCCATCTGGAATACTTAAATCTGCTTTATTTAGAATACTCTTAAATACTGAGTCTTTTTGGGCTGCCACTAAAAATTCCGGATTTGGGGTGACTACATAATGTTTTCCAGGATTCCAAATCCATTTTTCTACAATTGATAAAGCTTCATCAATTTTCAGATCATCAATTTTTACTCCTAAAACTTCTTTTCTCATACACTATCCAGCACTTTTAACGTTTCCTTTGCACATTTCTCCCAGGAAAATCTCATGACATTCTCAAACCCTCTTTTTATTAACTGTAATCTGTAATTTGTAATCTGTAATCTCTCCATTGCTTCTACTATATCACCTACATTATAAGGATCAACCAACAAAGCTTCCTTACCAGCTACCTCAGGCATAGAGGAAATGTTGGAGGTTATCACCGGACAACCACAAGCCTGGGCTTCCAAAATCGGCAGGCCAAACCCTTCAAAAAGAGATGGAAAAGTTAGGGCAATTGCCCCGGAATAAAGTGCCGGCAAATCCTTATCAGGCACATATCCTAAAAATTTAACTCTATCTTTTATACCTAATTTTTTTGGCAACTGATAAATCTCATCACTTATCCACCCTTTAGAACCGGCAATAACTAATTTAATCGATTTATGATTTATGATTAATGATTTTAAATCTTTAATCTTTAATCTTTCATCGTTAATCACCTCTTTAAGATTTATAAACCTGCTAAATGCAATAATTAAACGCCCAAGATTCTTCCTTGGCTGTACTGTACCCACAAATAAAAAATATCTCTTTGGTTTTAATCTATATTGTTTCAAACTATTAACTAATAGGTAATTTTTATTCTCCTTAGCATGGTTAACCTGCTTAAATCTTTTATTATCAAAACCTTCATAAACCACTGTTATTTTCTCAGGATCAATTCCAATTTTTTTCACCAAATCAGCCTTGGTGGCTTTTGAGACAGCAATGATTTTAGTAGCCCCTTTCAGCTGAAACTTTTGCATTAAAGATAAATAAAGCCTTTGTTTAAATTGATGCATTTTTGGCAAATATTCAGATCCCAAATCATGCACAGTCACTACTGTTTTTAAACCCGGCCTTCGTATCAGAGGCAAAGTATGAGCCGGTACAAACAATATATCCAAATCATCTTTGAAAGTCTGTAAAGCCAACCCGCCTTGTGTCCAAAACCTGGGCAAGGCAATTTTTTTAATCAAAAAATTAGTTGGTAGTTGGTAGCGGGCCTTCGTGTAAATAATATAAGAATTTTTTTTATCGATCCTGGATAAAGTTTTTAATAAATGATACGTATAATTTTCTGTACCGGTCCTTTCGGGAATAAATGCTCTGGATCCATCAAAACCAATAACCATAAACTAATTATCTTTTACTTACCGACCGTTTGTATAGATCCAGGTTTTCCAAAGCCAATCCTGTTCCCAAAGCCACACAAAGCAGTGGATTCTCAGCCAAAGCAGCAGGCACGCCTAAGGATTCTGTTAACAGTTTATCCAAATTCCTTAAAAGCGAGGATCCTCCGCTCATCACAATCCCTTTATTAATAATATCCGATGCCAACTCCGGCGGAATTTGTTCTAAAACCCCCTTAACAGCTGCCACAATTTTTTTAGTTATTTCAGAAATTACTTCTGTCACCTCATCCGAGGAGATTTCGATTGTTTTGGGTAAACCAGTAAAAACATCCCTGCCGCGGATCTCCATTTTTTGCAATTCCGAAACCTTCAGGGGAGTGGCCGACCCAATCTGAATTTTTACTTCTTCAGCCATTCTTTCCCCAATGATTAGATTGTGCTTTTTACGGACAAAATTTTGGATGGCTTCATCAATTTTATTGCCACCAACTCTGACAGATGAATGAACTACTACTCCTCCCAAACAAATTACAGCTGCCTCGGTAGTTCCACCTCCAATATCCACAATCATATTGCCGGAAGGATTGGCTATGGGGATTTTGGCTCCAATGGCCGCAGCCAAAGGTTCATCAATTAAAAAAGCTGTCTTTGCTCCGGCAGAAAGAGTAGCATCCAAGATGGCCCTTCTTTCTACTGATGTCACCCCGGCAGGTGCACAAATCATTACCTCAGGCTTAAAAATTCTTGATGGTCCGCAGACCTTATCCAAAAAGTAACGGATCATTGCCTCGGTAATAATATAGTCTGCAATCACCCCATCTCTCATCGGGCGGGAAGCTAAAATATTACCAGGGGTTCTACCTAACATTTCTTTGGCCTCGTTACCAACAGCTAAAACCCGGTTATCATCAGTTGTCACAGCTACTACAGTAGGCTCATTTAGTACAATCCCATGACCAGCCAAATAAACTAAAGAATTGGCTGTACCAAGATCAATACCTACTCGTTTTGAGAAATTAAACATCTCTAGATTCTATCAACCAGTTAACCTAGTCACAAGATATACTAAATAAGTTAAACTGTATCAAGTAGTATGCAGAATACTATTTAAGGTTTATCCCATACAGATTTGGCTCAGAGGCAGTAGGGGTTGGGAATGAGCTAATGATTACTAACCTGGATGAATCCGGCCAAGGGAAAACAAAATCATCAATGAAATTTCCGGCATAAATTACTGCTTTATTAAGCCCGTCAAAATCAACAATAGAGATAGTTTTCTCTTCTACCAAGATAATATGTTTTGAATCGGGCAGCCAAGCATGAAAACGGGCAGCAGGCAAACTATAATCCTTTCTATCTTCAGAATCATAAACTTTAAAACTTAATTTGCTCTCATCTTTTTGATCCTTTTTCAGATTTTCCACCTTCTCTACTGACTCTACTGACATAAACTTAGTTTCATCGGGCGACCATCTAAGCAGGGCAGAATCTGAAGCAATTTTTCTCAATTTATTATTTTTGATTGTTTCTATTCTGGAAACTTCCTTGGCTTTGGTATCATCTTCCCAAGACTTAAGCGTTGCCTCTAAAATGGCTGTGATATCTTTGGGCTCTGAATTTAGAGAATCGGAATTTAACAAATAATTATTACTGTCAACAGTTGCTAAAACCTGCTTTGAGTCAGGAGACCACCTTAAGGTGGATTTTGAGAAATCTGCTAAAGTGTTTGTTGCTATTTGATGAGGTTCTGAGAAACGGGCAAAAGAAAGCGGCTGATTACGGGCCATAGTCCAAACCCAAACTCCTCCCTTTTTGCCTTGTGGTACAACATAGGCCAATTTTGAACCATCAGGACTAAGTATGGGAGCAACTACTCCGCTAAAAGTTAAGGGGTAAACTGTAGGAATAGCCGGGAAAAGGGTAATTTTTAACTCAGTTACTAACCCTTCGGAAACCTTAACATCCTTTTCCCAAGGAATAAATCCCTCTTTTACTACTTTAATAGAATAATTTTTAGGCGCAAGCGAGGAAATAGTGGCATTGGTGGAGGTAGTTAAGTGTCCGTCCACAAAAACAGAAGCCGCATCCGGTTCTGAGGCCGCATTAATAATACCTGTTCCTACAATCCTTTTTTCTTTGGCAGAAAAACTATAACCTTTTGCTAAAAAAATGGCAATGCCGGCAGCAGCAGCTATAATTAAAAGTGTCGCTATGGTAACAATAAAACGTTTGCTCATCTTAAGGTATATTAAGTTACTTTAGTAACTTAAGTCAAATCAGCTAGAAACCATCTTCGCTCTGACGATTAATCTATTAAGTAAAGTTCCCGGCGGATCACAAGTCTGCAAAGTTAAAACAGGCAATTCATAACGGTCAGTTAAGTAAGAAACATCATCAGGTCTAACTATCACTTTATCAAACACAATATAATCATACCTCTTGTCTTTGTAAAAAATTATCACCCGGTCCCCTTTTTCCAACTCTCTTAACAAATAAAATACAGCATTGAACCTGATAATATTCCAAGGAGCATCTGTTGAATGAGAGAAAAGGTATAAGTTGCCTGGCTGTCCGGGAGGAGTTGAGCCTAAGGCCTCTGCCACACCTCCTTGTAGGGCTTGAACATACTCTTTTTCGTTAGCCGGGTTAACATTGGCTATTATTTTGGCATTAGCATTAATCTTTTCAATCACTATGCCGTATTCTGTAGAAACAGATACAATACTATTATCCTCAGCGCTGATTAGGCTAAAGTCATTTGGGCCGACAGGATTTGTTTGGGAATCAGAAGGTTTAGATTCTTTTTGCCGGGTCGAAGCCACAAATCTTTTAATCCCTAAAATCCTATCTGCTCTATATTTAAGTTCTGCCCCAATCAGTGGTCCAAACAAAAACACCAGACTAAAAAGGCCGATAAAAAATATCAGGTACCCCAAAAATCTGACAGTTAATATTAGTTTATATCTTCTGGACATATGTAGTATCCCTGCCCAGATTCGAACTGGGGACCCCCTCGTTAGGACCGAGGTGCTCTATCCAACTGAGCTACAGGGACAAACTGTATAATTTTATCATTTTAAGGGATATAATGTTAGCTGCGGAGAGTAGGTCATCGGTAGACCGCTCGCTTCGGGGGCGAGAAGTAGAGGGTTCAATTCCCTCCTCTCCGACATACACTTGATAATTTGTACAATATGTACTAATATCTAATTATGATATTAACTGTTTCTGTAAGCGAATTGAGAAATAATTTATCTTCATATCTAACTAAAGTTACTGAGGGAAACCAACTTCTAATAAAGAATGGTAAAAAGAAAATTACAATTGCCCAAATTAGCAAGATCCACTCTTTTGATAAAAATTCATTTAAGCAAACATTATTAAAATCAGCTGGTGTCTTTACTGTGGATAATCATCCTGAGTGGGCAACCAAGAAAAAAGTCATTGCTTGGCTCAGAAAAACCCGCCTTAATAACCAAAGATTCTTTTAAAATGTACCTCATTGATACTGATATATTAATTTGGATTTTAAGAAATAATCAAAAAATTATTAAGAAAATCTCTGATCTAGCTGATAAAGATGACCTTTGTATCTCTGTGATGTCCATTGCTGAAATATATCAAAATGTTTTTCCTTCTGAACTACCAGATACCCAAGACCTGATAAATACGCATATAATCTTTGAAGTTGACCATAAAATAGCTAAAATGGGCGGTCTTTATTGGCAACAGTACTCAAAACAATTAAAGAATCTAACTCTGGCAGATTGCCTTATAGCAGCAACCGCCAACACAAATAAGGCTATCTTAGTTTCATTAAACAGAAAACACTTCCCCATGAAGGATATTAAATTATTGGATTTTTAATCCAAACCATAGTTTGATTTCTTTTTCAGCTTCTTCTGGGGAACCTGAAGCATGGATTAAGTTATAAACAGGTCTTCCCTCCTGATTGGCTTGCAAGATAGAATCTGTGCCTAAATCTCCCCTGATAGTCCCTTTTTCCGCAGTTGTAGGATCGGTAAACCCGGTTATTTTGCGGGCCACCAAAACTGCATCTTCTCCTTCCAAAAGAAGAACCACAATTGGACCTGAGGTAATAAACTTTCTCAGCCAACTGACCACCTTTCTCCCTTGATCTTCAGCTGATTTTACCTGTTGCCCCGCAGCAATGGTTTTTTCCCCAATTGAGCGTAAATATTGAGGGTCCATTGGATAGTGTTTTTCAACCAAATCATTCGGGGCCGTCATGTCTTTTCTTTTTACTACCTTAAGTCCCACAGCCTCATATCTTTTGATGATCTCCGAAGTAAAACCCCCAGCCACCCCATCAGGCTTAATTATTATTAAAGTTCTTTCCACCATCAAATTATTATACTATTTAATCCCCACATCGTCTACCTTAGTTGACCCATCCTCATAAACTGTAACAACCGAATATCTGGGGGTTTGAGGATTTCTCTCAGTTACAGTTGCTCCAACTGTCACCATTGGTAATTTAGTCTGCGGTTCCTCATATTCGGAAAAATAATGAATATCTCCGGCAAATACTTTTTTAACCCCGGCACCTTTTAACTGGTAAATTAAACTTTGGGCTTGCATTCTTAAATCCTTGTCCACTTTACCCATGTAATGATCTGATGAAGGGTGAAAGAGCGGCTCAGAAATAAAGACAAAAATCCCTTTTTCCACTTTAGCTTTTTCGAGCTCTGCAGCAATCCAATCTTTTTGCTCCCGTGGGATACCAATATAATTATCGCTGTTATCCAGCAGTAAAAATTTAAAATTATTAAAAATAAAACTTTGAAAAAGGGGGCCAAAAATTTGTTGAAAATTAGCTGCAGGTTCTTTACCCTTATCCCTGGCATCCCAAAGGTCATGGTCTCCTGCTACTAAAAAATATCTCAAACCAGCTCTATCTAAAACACTTTTTGCTGATTTCAATTCATCTAGCGTCCCTACATCAGTATAATCCCCCAGTCCAATAATGAAACTTAAGTCCGGGTAAGTTTGTTTTGCCTGAGTAAGAACCTTTTGTAAATTGTCATTGTCGTTATGAGAATCTGCAAACAGCAAAAATTTAAAACTGGCGGATTTTGCAGCAGTATTTGGTCCTGCATCAACACTTTGACCGAGAATTTTTTGATTTTGGATCTTTGGCAGCAGATTTTGAGAAAATTTAACTGCAGTCAAAGCTGATAAAAATTGGTCTGTAGTCTTGGCACGGACAACTTCTCTAAATATCGCTTGCGGGTCTAATTTTAAAGGATCCAAACCGGAAAAGTGTTTGTAAGCTGAATAAATCCCGGCTAAAAGTACAACAAACATTACCAAACTAAGGCTTAGTCTAAATATAACAAACACTATATTAGTATGTCTTCTACCCTGGTATTTTTTCCTAAACATATTTTAATTTATTACATCTTTTCTAGTTCTTCTATGCCCAAAAGATTTAATCCTTTTTTTAAAACTTTCCCTACTTCAGCAGAAATTTTCAACCTGAAAGCTTCTTTTTCCGAACCTATGATCCGAAATTGCTGATAAAAAAGATTATAAAGTCTTGCCAGTTCAATTAAATAAACCGCCAGTAAATTGGGATGTAAAGTTTTGGCAACTTCTTCCAAAGTGTCCTGAAAGTATAAAAGTTGCCTGAGTAATTCTCTTTCATTTTTATCGAGACTTAAATCAACATTAAAGTTTTCCGTATTTTTTTGGCTCTTTTTTAGAACAGACTGAATCCTGGCATAAGTATATTGAAGATAAGGCCCGCTATCGCCTTGTAAAGAAACTGATTGCTCAAGATCAAAAACAATGTTTGGCCTGGGTGAGAATTTCAGATAGGCAAATTTAATTGCACCTAAAGCCACTTTTCTAACGATTTCTTGGTCAATTGTTATTCTGCTTACCTTCATTACTTCTCTCACTTTCTCTGAAACTATATGAATAAGGTCGTCTACACTCACAATGTTGCCCTCTCTGGAAGACATTTTACCCTCTTTCAGATCAACCAACCCATATGATAAGTGATATTTTTTATTATTAAGATATGGAAAGATCATGTCTATAGCTTTAAAACATACCTGGAAATATCCTTCTTGTTCAGAAGCAACAACATGAATTGATTGATCATAATTAAATGAATCATACTCCAGCTGGGCCAAACCTATTTCCTTTCCTTCATATGTAGCATTACCGGCGGAAGTAATAAACACTCTGGTTTGCAAGCCATATTTATCTCCTTTAAATATCACTGCCCCCTGGTTTTTCTCAAAAACCTTGCCCGCTTCGCGAGACGAGCCCAAATATTCCTCTACAATTTTTTTGCCCTGTTCATATACCTCGCTTTCAAAAAAACATCTGTCATATTTTATGCCTAAAAGATCGTAAATAGGCTCGAAATATTCTAAACTCCAATTTCTGGTTAACGTATAAATTTCCTTTAATCGGGGGTCTTTTTTGTATAGGGCAACGTTAATTTGATCTATTTTTTTCTTAATTCCCTGATTTTCTTCGTAAGCAATATTTCCTTTAACATAAGCCTGGCCTAAAACTGTGGCTCTTTGAGCATGAGTCAGCTGATTGGCCGGCAAACCGCTTTCTTTAATACCCCAAATAGCTTTAGCAATATGCAAACCTATATCCCCTTGATAATTTGCCCTGAAAACCGTATTTCCCAAAGCTTCAAAAGCTCTGCTTAGACTTTCCCCTAAGATAAAAGTTCTTAAATGACCGATGTGTATTTCTTTTAAAGGATTAACATGTCCATACTCCACCAAAATTTTACGAGTATGCTCTTCCTTTTGTAAAAGATCTAAATCAAAGGCATTCTTTAAAAGCTCTTTATCTTTAATGAAAAAATTTATAAAACCTTCTCCTGCTATTTTGATTTCATCAAAATTGTCCTGAGCGAAGCCAAAGTATTTCATCTTTTCAACTATTTTATTAGCAATCTCTATAGACGACTGCTTATTATTATCTAGTTTTAGTTTAGCAAGCTGCAAAGCCAAATTCGTGGTATAGTCTCCAAAGAAGGAGTTTTTTGGAATAGATAAAACTATATCAGTACTTTCATAACCTAAATCACTGACAACTTTTTTAAGATCTTCTAAAATCTGTTGCTTTAGCATAAGATAATGATAACATAATTTAAAGATTAAAATGTTTTATTTTTTTTACATTTTAGATTGTCATTTTTCTTTTTGATTTTTGATATTTGATTTAATCAAAACTAATAATACTCCAGTCAACAATATATAATATCCCACCCACAC
>JACQIX010000024.1 GCA_016198275.1 Candidatus Daviesbacteria bacterium
ATGTAAATCTTTCTTGTATAGTTCGAATCCCTTCAGGGTTCTTACATTTTACCACTTTCCCATTTTGAAATGTTGCGTAAAATAAGGGAATTTTTACTGCTATTTTCTAAAACTACTGGCGGGGACGATGTCCGGAACTTTGAACCGAAAAAGTGGCTTAAATTTGAGGATATTGATAAAAGTATACAGGAATTACGGGCGATCTACAAAGTTCATCCGGAATGGTTTGAGACACCGAAACCGAAATCCATGACTGGCAAAAGCGAAGTAGATTATCCATCTATTTCTTAGTAAAAGTCATTGACTGAAAAAATAAAACGTCTTAAATTATACTTATTGGCTCCTTGAAAAGCTGGCGGGATGCTTCCGGACTCTTTGCTGATTATTAGGTCAAGTCGCCTTTACCTCTCCTCCCTAGAGACTCTTTCGTTTTTAGGGTGGGGAGTAAGCGTAAAGGTCGACCCCCTGTATTAATCAGTAACAGGAACTAAGTAAATCTATGGTTAAACCAAGATTTGTGATTTACAAAGATCGCGCAGGATACTATCGGTGGTACCTTCAAGCTATTAATGGCGAGAAGGTAGCTGCTAGCGAGGCTTACACCTCGAAGCAGGCTGCCATAAATTCTGCTCATCGCGTAAAGCAGATTGCTTACTCAGCTGATATTGTGGATTCCACAAATTAGTTGATTAAGTTTTCCCGTCAGCTTTTCAGGGAGTTTTTATTGTTTGATCAAAAGTTTCATTTGGAATATATCCGTACTTCTTACCCCTATGGCCAATAAAGGTAACCATATACTTTTCTAACTTTTTAAAATCTTCACTACTTTGTTTATAAATTTTTAAGTCATATTCTGCATTCGCTGTACGGGTAATTGCAGCAATATCGCCTTCTTGTGCTAGTTTTGTATAACGTAATGGACCAGTACCTAGTCTAAAATCAACATTATTCCCTGCTTCAAAAGTAACTCTCGACTCATCTTCTAAATTGTCCAGATCTAAATATTTTATTTTCACTAAGGCAGAGTAAGTAGGCTTTTCCCCTCGGGCATTAGGGATTGTAAGGGCTGGAAAAAAATCAAAAGCATCTTTGCTTAACCAGAAATACTGCGACCCTTTTGATTCAGGAGTGCCAGGTTCTGCATTTATACGAACAGTGTCTGCATGACCCAGCATCAAAAGCATTGTATTCGCTTCAATTTCTTCGATCTTAGATGAAATTCTTTGATCTTCGTCGTAAAGTAGCTTCCATTCTGGGGCTGCCGTATTAATTGGAATTACCGGTGTATATAAATCCCAATCTTGAGAATGATAAGCGCCATAGAAATTTTCCCAATCAAAACCGACTTCTTTAACGCGTTCGGGTGATAGACCAATAGCAGCCTCGACGTTTTGTGTCATTCCAGGTCCAGTAAAATTGCCTGAAGTAACGATTAAAGTTTGCTGATTAGAATTTTTATAGCCAAATAACTTTGCGTGCATTATTCTTTTGCGATTTAGGACCGATACAGACGCCCCGCAATCTAAAAGTTTTTCCACAAGCTGCTTACTCGTAAGTTTCTGAGAGGTACTACCCGCAAACATCGCAAAAACTCTTCCACCTCTTTTGATATGATTCTTAAAAATATCGTAAAAACGAACCCCTCCATTATAGTTTCCGAAACCCGAAAGGATATAAATGTCACCTACCCCCGGAGTTACGTTCTCAATCCAATGCTCCTCTAACAAACCCAAAAGAGTCTTTTTTCCTTGAGTACTGTATATATTCGGCTGTAATAAAAATTCGTCAGTTATCATAATTATCTTTGAAAAACTAAAATAGATTCTTTACTAATAGAATTTTTTGAGTGCATATCGTAGCGATTATAAGCTTGTACTGGCTCAATAGAAACCTTCTTAAAACCAACTTTTTTTGCTAACTCACCTACTAATTCGGGAGTTTCCATGGTAAACCAATTCGATCTTAGCTTAATACGATTAGGACCAAGAACCCAAAAATTCTTAGAGCCGATTTTTTCTATACTATACAATTCCTCAAGAACTCTCAACATAGAAACGCAATATCGAGCAAACGCGTAGGGAGCCGCTTTTTTTCTAAAACCAGCTTCGGAGTCCTTGTTGATTTCTTCGTAAATATAATTTATCACCTCCTGAACTGTAGAAGGTAAAATAGAAACGTGTTTTCCAAAAGAAGTTTTATCCGCAATCGTAACATCACGAGAGCCAATTAGCTCTTTTTCCCTCTTGAGAATTTCTTTTGGATGTATTAGGCCCAAAGCGACCATAGAAAGTCTATACGTATCTACGTAAGGGAGAGCCGTTGCGTAGGGAGGAGAAGAAACAGATCCGTTAACTTTTATTTTTATAATATCTTTTAGATTTCTAGAATCAGCATTGAATAATTGCGTGTCTTTTCTTTTTTTAATACTAAATTCCTTTATCCATTCAGCATGTTTAATAGATATCTCTTTAAAAGTAGTCTTGAAGGTATCTAACAAATCAAAATCTATAGGAACAGTATCCCGTCTTCTTATGCGTAGATCTTTTGGATTCTGGAGGCTGTGGTCCCTTAAAAGATTACTCATGACTACTTGGGCAATAATTCTTTGATTGCTATCAAGTTGTACGAGATGCCTTTGAATAAATTCTAATTGATTAAATTGCTTTCTGGGAAACCACTTAAGTAAGTAGTCTTTTGTTTCGGAGTCAAAAAAATTTTCAGACTTTGAATTTGAAGACCACCTAATTTCCCCTAGGGCGGGTATCTCCTCATAAATCTTTTTTGCTTTTGCTAATAAACAAGCAAACGGATTTAATTCAACTCCTATTGCGTTATATCCTAAATCGCGTGCTTCCACCATGGTCGTACCCGACCCCATAAATGGATCGAGAACAATCGCAGTCGAGTTAAAATTAGCGAGCATGAGTGATCTTGGCATTTGTGGGTTAAAGCGTCCTTTATATTCATGTAATCCATGAGGCCCATATCTACGAGATTGTGTACGCGCTGATTTGCCATTAAAAGACTCTCTTATGCTCTGCAAAGATGGATAAAAAATGCTCCTATAAAAGACGCTCTTTATATAAGTTAACCTCTTAGCTTTTTCTAAAGATAATCCTTTTACAATCAGAGTCGAATTTCTTTCTATTTTTCCTTCTTTTACGATCCCCCCCCATCTTTTTATTTCCTTTGCTAAGAAGTTTTTCTCGTATTCGAATAAATTGTAGTCAACAATTTGAATTTTTATTTCCGTCATAACTTTTGTACTACCAAGATGTGTTCGATGCCCAACCGTCCGATTCCTTGGAAAGAACTTCGTTTACGATCTACAATTCTTTGCATTTTTTCGATCACCTTCCAGCCAGTTAGATCACAAGCGTTTTCAACAATTTTCGTATTATCAATCAATCTGCCTTTAATTACAGAATCTCCAACGACCCAAAACTGCAAAGCGTTGGGCTTAGTAATCTCGTGTAGATTCTGAAAGATGGAAACGAGATCATTTTGAAAATCAAACTCATTCTTCTTGCCAGTACCCGAGTAAAAAGGTCGTGCGCCAATTTCTCGCTCACGAGACCAGAGTGGATCTAACCCCAACCAAAACATGCGGTATTTATGGTAGAGCCAGTATTCATAGGCATTGGGGTAAGGAGGAGAGGTAATAATTAAATCAATATCGCTAATATTACTATAAGTATTTTTATCTCGTGCATCACCTTGAATAACAGATGATAACCCTTTCCATAATTCGGGCTCTCTATTTTCAAAAAATCTTTTATAAACAAAATCAAGGGAATTAGAAATAATTTTAACAATTTGACTTCTGTCCAAGCCTTTTTCAATTGCAACATACTGCGTATCTGACTTTTGATTGGAAACCTTAACGATAACTCTACTAATTGAAAATTTCAGTAAATCAGAAATATGATTTGTTCCAGAATATTTATTAATTAAAGATATTGAGGTCGAAAGTATATCCTGGGCGTCTTTGTTGAACCAATGATCAAGATTTGGAATAGAAAGAAATTTTCTATTTGTTGAATTTCCTGATTTCTTTAGCTTAAAGACAAGCTCTTCACTCCTAGCTTTAAAATGAACAAGATCTAACTCAGAAAAATGTTGAGAATAGACTCTTTGAAGCAAACCTGCCAAACCATTAACATCAATACCATAAACATTATGTCCCGCATTTAGGCCTGCCCTAAGAGTTGTTCCACAACCAGCAAAAGGATCGAGTATGTTTAATTTCTTCGAAGAAAAAGCGTTTATTATGCTTTCGGGAATAGGGGGTATGAATCTTGCCGGATAGGGATGTAAATCAGTTATATCCCCCCGACTCGATTCGTTCGGAAACGACCAGTCAGTAGATTTTAACACAGCAACTCTGTTTATTAGACTGGTTTGCATAATACAAGTATAGCTAATGTATTAAAAAATCCCAGTGACCTATATCCACAGTCATAATCCAGTTCAAAGTAGGACATCTGGCGGAGACGGGAGGATTCGAACCTCCGGTGGAAATGAGTAATTTTTTCTCTAACGACAAATGGATTTTATCAATTACCTGAGCAATCAATTCTCTCGTAAGAGAAGCAGCGATAATGGTGTTGTTTATACTATTTCTTGCACTCGCCAATTTGTCCTGCCAAACATGATTTTTATTATCAAAAATCCAGTTATGGAAGTACAAGTACATATTATGGATTTCCATAACAGCACAAATTTCCGCTATTTGCTTCCAATTTTTTCCACCACAAACCTCATACGACAATCGTGTGATTGCCGGTCTCAACTGAGCAATTTTAATTCTTTTTGCCAATAAAGGTTCTGTAAGATCAAAAAGTTTCTTATCTTTTTCTTTGAGAGTTTCGAAGTATGCCGGAATTAAAGGACTCACTACCTCTGCGGTTTCCTTCATGTAATCAAAATAATTGTCCTTTTGAAAAATTCGCATAACTTATTTCAATATTCCTTAATCAAAACACCCGGGGCTTTTTAGACCCCCACGGTTTAATCCCGCAAGAATGGCGGTGGGTAGAGGATTCGAACCTCTGTGGCGCTTTTTACACGCCCGTGGATTAGCAATCCACTGCTTTAAGCCGCTCAGCCAACCCACCGCCATTCCGA
>JACQIX010000026.1 GCA_016198275.1 Candidatus Daviesbacteria bacterium
GAAAAATACAACCAGAAAAGATACCACCACTCCTTGCATTACCAGACCCCACAAGCTTATATTAAAAGTTATCTGGAGAAGGGAGGACAACCGTTCTCTATCTAGGTGGCCAAGACAAAAACTTGACAAATTTTAGAAACAGTATTAAGATAAAATTATCCTAAAGGACATTAAATAAAGTAGATGGCCTGAAGGAATCCTGAGCCCTGAGCTTGTCGAAGGGTCGAAGGACTGCCCGTAAGGGTAAATCCCTACCTAGCACGTTCAAAGCTGAATTAATTTTTTCCTCTATATTTGTTAAACCTAGGGGATTTGGAGTTGGTGTATCATACGGTACGCCACAGAATTCCCACCTTCCGTTTTTGGGGAAAATATTTCAGTTCACGTCTAAAGTAGGGAGTTATTATTTTAGTTTTTAATTTGAGACTTTTGTGTGATTAAAATTCACAAATCTCCAGTTTGTCCTTTTTTCTAAATTTTCCGATAATTGGTATAATATCTATATACTGAGTAGCTCAGCCTGGTTAGAGCGCCACTTTTTTGCTCCGCCTCCTTAGCTTAGTGGTAAAGCAGCGGTTTTGTAAACCGCCGACAACAGTTCGATTCTGTTAGGGGGCTCAACTTATCTTTGCTAAAACTTTTTTCCAGGCAATTTTGCCGATAAAGTACAAAATTAACAGTCCTGCTATCTCAATTGCAATTGGCCAGCCCCTGGAATAATGCCTGGAGAAAATGTCTACCAAACCATCACCAAACTTTTGAGTCAAACTTACCCAAAAAGTATAACTAATAAGTCTGCCTACAAAAAATGACATTGCCAGAAGCTTTACATTAACTTTGGCAAACCCCGCAGCTATAAAAACATCATTAGAAGGAATAGGGAAAAACGCATAAGTTATTATTAGCGGAACGGTTACACTCTGATGGCTGTTTAGATATTGTCCAATGCTTAAATAATTGGCCTGGGAGTCTTTTGATAAGATGCGTCTGAAATACTTGTCTGAAATTGCTGCCAAAATAATCCTGCCAAGGGTAGCACAACTTGCCCCAATTAACACAACAGGTATAAGCATTAAATCATACTTGTAGACAAAAAAAGCCAGCACTGTCCAGGTAGGAGGCATCAGCACCGGGATAATATTCATCCCTAAAACAGTAGAGGCTAAAAGAGCATAAATCGGTAAAAACATAGAAATAAGTTTACCACAATCAAAAAATTATCTTTGATCTATGACATCTTTATAGGGGATCCCTAATTTTTCCATCAGCTATCAGTTGTTGGTGTACAGCATCATCTCTTACTATAGTGGCAACACCGCGTTGGATTAAAAATAAACCAGTTACCCCCTCGGTCAAAGCTAAAGCAAGATTTCTCCAGTAGATTCTACCCTGTACCACTTTTCTAGCACTCTCACGCATAATCATCAATGCAGCATCAGTCATAAGTACTAACCCTCCCATCAAAACTACTATCTCCGAGTCAGTGGACATCGAAACCTTTCTATCTATCTCCTCAGGAGTTCCACTAAAAACACTACCCTTACCACCTTTAGATACCAAAACCCTCGCGCTGCCGTCACTGTTATAGCTTGCTTCTGTTGTCCATCTTTCTACCATACCGGAAAAATACAGCAAATCTCTTATTTAGTCAAGAACAACTTCCCAATTTAACGCATAGTTTCTACCTCCTATATTTGGTAAAATTAAACAAAATAAGCCGAAGTGGCTCAGTGGCAGAGCAAGTCCATGGTAAGGACTAGGTCACGGGTTCGATTCCCGTCTTCGGCTCTTGAAATAAAATCCTATAGTGGTTGACATCTATCAATTTTTGTGTTAATATTTATTAATGTATAAATCTCAAGCGGGATTTACTCCTCTTGTCGTTATTTTTTTAATTGCTCTAGTAACTGTGGCTGGGATTGTGGTAAAAAACAGCAGTTTAGATAAACCTCAACAGCCTCAACTTTCTCCATCACCTATAGCATCAACCAGCGCTCAAGCAACCTCTCCTACACCTACACCTACACCAATATTAACCAAGGTTAATTCAAAAACCACTGCTTCCCCATCCCCTAAAGCTAAACCTTCTACTAATCCTAGCCCAACTTCCTCTCCTTCGACCAGCTCATCTAACAATTCTCCTAACTCTCAAACAAATAACCCTACAACTACCACTAACTCTGTTTCACCAGCTTCTCCCGCCCCTACTCCTACCACCATTCCAACACCTTCATCTACACCTGCACCTCTAAAAACCTATACTTGGAATGGTACTAATATTAATGCAACTACCAAGTGCGCAACAGGTGATTCCACTTTTGATATAGAAGTCAGTGGAGATGTAAAAGCCGCAAACAGCAATGATGGGGTTTGGACCACTTTAACTGGAAATGGACAAACCATAATTGTGAGCTATGACGCTGGAAATTATCCCTCTACGACACATATTGCCTTTAATTTTAATGATCAAGTTGGGTCTATCAGACCTGGAGGACCAATAACATTACAAACTTCAGGATCTACAACTTATTCTTATGAGATTAAAGCTTATTCATCTCCTTTTACTAATGGTACACCTAGTTTATCTAATCAAATTGGAAATGTCAGCTTTGCAACGGATTGCAAGTAAGATATTTACTACCCTGGTCATTGACTATGTGAATACGAGAAGGTAAACTAAAATTTAGTTTATATAATTCAACCATGCTGCCGCAAGAAAATACTCAACCAAATTCCCAAACTCCTCCAATTGGAAATTTTTTTACCCGATTGCCGGAGAATAAAAAAAAGCCGGTTATTGTTTTAGGGATAGTTTTAACTCTGCTATTTTTGCTTTTTTCAATCATTTTATTTTCCAGGGGAGGCAAAAATTCATCCCAGCCACAAAAACTTGTTACCCAATCCCCTGATTTATTGCAGGAATATAACACCAAAAAAGACGGCACTTATTATTCCTCTGCCATCAGCCCGGCCTTAAAAAACCCGCCAAAAGTTTCCTTCAAATATATTTCCACCGCTCAAATCCCCAAATTGCAAAATTCTGCTCCCAGCTTTAAATTAGCTAACAATTTATCTGAATTTGAAGCCATTGAGATCGGTAAAAAGTTTGGCATTTCTGCTAAACCAAATCTGATTGGTGTTGGCAACTTTCATTTTTATGAACCCGGCAAAAAAGTTGACCTGGTGGTTTATCGAAAATCAGGGGCATTCGTGGCCACTTTCTTAAATAATTTAAACGAAGCCACCCCTTCAGCTTTAGCCATTAAAATAAATACGGATGCTGACGCCATAAATTTAGCAAAAGATTATTTAAGTAAGTTAAACCTTTGGGAAGAAACTCTTGAATTCCCCATGGGCGGTAACATTTACCCCAAAAATCCCACTGTTTACCAGCGTCAAAGCCAGCCAAATACCTATTTTGTGGAATTCCACCGCGGCTGGAAAATACTACCGATCCTAAACCAGGTGGGACTTTTAAACAGCCCTCTAAGGGATCAACTGTCTGACCCCAAAAAATTCCTGGCTGAGGATTCGGACATCAGTTATTCCTCTGATGGCCTAACTTCATTCCAGCGGGCAGACCAGTTCAACACTGTCACTATTGGCTTAACCAAAAGTGGCAAAGTCAACTATTTGCAATATTACATCCGCAAAATTACCGGCCAGTCTCAAACCAACCTTAAATCTTATGAGGGGGCTTTGGCAGAACTTAAATCAGGAAGCGGTATTGGAGTATTAGTTTACCCGGTTGCCCAACGGGCAGGCTCTGATACTACTGTTGATTATACCTCAGATCAATGGCAAGGACTTTTCCCCTCAGGAGAGGCTCTATCTGATGAGGCAGTAGTTGATGATGTCCAACTGGCTTATGAAGAAAAGTTAATTACCGAGCCTCAGGCAGTGATGCTGCCGGTCTATCTTTTCCGCGGAAAAGCTCCCTTAAAAGGCGGGGTGGTGGTTAATTTTGTAGCTTTGGTTGATGCAAGGAGTCAGTAGGGATGAAGAATTTTTTGCTAATTAGTTGTAGCTTAATTCTATTGAGTTTACTTCCCGGAATAGTCTTGGCCCAAGTTAATCCTTTTCCCCAACTGCGTCAGCTGATACCATCACCAGCAACTCCAGTAATCCCCACTCCGCCTCCACCAGGTACTCCTCCACCACCCGGAGGGACTCCACCACCTACAACTCCCACTCCTCCTTATATTCCTAATGAGCCCAGTATGCCTTTATGTGAATCTTTATCTATAGTTTATGATCTATCTCTTTTATCGAGTGAGGCTCAGAAAAAAATTACCGATGCTTATCGAACCGGTGGACCGGACGGTGCCCGAGCAGCTAAATTAGAAGTCGTCAAAAAAAATAGCTCTCTTTTTGATTTTATCTACCCCCGAGCCGAATATATCGCCTCTAATAAAGATTCAGTTTTACAAACCTTAAAAGGGGGGGATAGTTTTAGCAAACAAGAAGCTTTTAATATTGTCCAAGGAGCCCTAAGCGTCTTTTCCAATAACGCTCCCGGTTTTAGAGGGACCTTAGAAGAGATGGGAATAAATGGCTTAAACGCTTCTACTATCGATATTCATAATTTCTATTATGTTTTATATAAGATGATGAACCACGTCGCCGATCGATATTCAAACGAAGTTAATGGCCCTTACGGTGTTTTCAATGTTTCCACCTTTATCGCTGATTCTTTAAAATCAAAAAACTGGCCTAAACTCCCCAATTTAACGGTCAATCCAAATAGTCCCCATATTCAAAGAAGTGCTTTAAAAGATTATCCCCCGGCGACCAATTGGGTTACCCTTTTTAATAATCTCGGCTGCTCCGCCCAAAACCCTAAACTTGTTTTTGCTGGTACCCCGATAATTCATCTTTATTCTCCACCTCAGAATATCTCCCTTAAAGTGAGTCCTAATATCAGCTACTCAAACTCCCGTTATTCTTTAATATCGGGATTTAAACTAAATACACCCTCTAATTATCTCTACTATGAATTCGTAAAAGATAAGAGTCTAGAATCTAGAGTCAAGAGCTTAGGAAGAAGTAGGGTAGTAATAAGTGGTGAAAATCTAGCAAACTATCTCTATGAGAAGTTATTACCATCTCTTAATCTAACCGATAAAGAACTAAATGATTTTATTAATGCAGATATTGCTCCACAACTTTTAAATCTTAAATCAGCTAGTCTAAATCAAAGTTATGAAGTAATCCTTCTCCAAAATGAACAAGTAAATAAATTAATTCCTTTAGAAATAACTCCCAAACCGGATACCCTAATCCGGAATATGATAATAGTCAAACCTACCATTTTACCTACTACCCACTACCTACTACCCACTACCTACTACCCTAGAACTGGCTTTACTGTGGTGGAAAACGGGTTTATAGTGGAAGATAAATGAAAAATATTTTAATAATATTGCCGGTATTTACTATTTTGGTAACTGTTTTCTTTACTGCCTCTGTTTATGGAGCCTCCCCCAGCCCGGGCATCACAATAAAATCCCTTATCCCTCCCAGTTCAGCCCCTGCCCCAACTCCACCAACAACTCCGGTAACTCCATCTCCACCAGGTCCAGGGGCTCCCACTCCACCAGCAACTCCATCTCCTACTACTCCTCCACCAGGAGTTCCACCTCCACCTGGTACTCCACCACCTCCACCTTCACTTCCACCCCCCGATAAACCCGGAGATGTTTGCAATAATTTAACTGTTGTCTATCAAGGTTTAGGTGATACTAGTCCAGATCTAATTACCCGATACCCAACCAGATTTAGTATTATCTTTTCCAACCCCCAATTTTTCAATGACCATAAAAATAAAATTATTCAAAGACTAAAACTTGCCAGCAATTATAATAATGCTAAAAACAAATTCACTCTAGTATCCGCTCAAAACCGAATTTTAAACGCTATCTCCGGTCCTTTAACAATTGCAGGTAGTATCGGTATTAGAGGTTTAGAAACCTCACCGGAAGAAGTTCAATCGATTAAACAAAAGACCGGTATTACCGAAGTAGGAGGCAGCAGCGAAGATGAAATGATTTTAAATTTTTATCATAATCTCTATAAATTAGTTGACTACGGCTCAACCAGGCAATGGGCCTTTTTTACCGTCGGTCAAATCTCCAATGTCTTACGGTCTAATAATCTCCCTCTTTTACCTTATCTAATAACCAATCGGGTCGGAGTAATTACTAATCTTAATTTACCCTCCAACGATCCGGAGATCCAAAATATCCGCCAATTTATTAGTAGCATCATTACCTCAGATAGCCCTGGAGTCGGAACCAGCAATTTCTTCGGCTCTTACGAAGGCTACCCTTTGGCGGGTAATGTTACCGAAGGCTTTGCAATGCTCCAATGTGGTGTCAACAATCCCCGGGTCCTACTCTCCGGCTCACCTTTAATTCATACTTACTCGCCAAACTCTCTGGCCATCAAAATAAAACCACTTGTTGGTGTAACCTTTGCCAGTCCCAATTATTCTTTAATTAACGGCTTTACTACAAAAACCAATTCTAATTATTTGTACTACGAATTCGTAAAGAGTCAGGAATTAATTCAAAGAGCTCAGAGCTTAGGAAGGAGGAGGATAGTAGTGAGGGGAAATAATCTAGAAAACATAATCTTAGAAAAGTTATTGCCATCTTTAAATCTAACAAACAAAGAGTTAAAAGATTTTATCGAAGCCGATATCAAACCTCAGTTGTCTAAACTCTCAGCCCTAAACTCTCATAGCTACGAAGTAATCCTTCTCCAAAATAGTGAAGTAGATTCCCTAATCCCGCTAGAAATAACCCCAATCCCTGATACCTTAATCAGAAATTTAATAATAGTTAAAGGAACCTCCGCTCCAACAACAACCTATAACTTAAAACCTATGAACTCACCACGAAGTGACTTAACTATAGTCGAAAACAGCTTTATTCTGACTCTATGACCAGTGTAACAGGATCGGACCATGACACTTCATCCTCATAAGTGTTTGTCACAAGTTCTTCTTTTATAAATTGTTCATTTGGGATCCAAACCCTCCACTGAATTTGATATTGTCCAATAGGTAAATTTGATATAAATTGATAGGATTCGTTTGCAAAATTCTTATCATCTATCCACTGCCACTTTCCTTGCTTTATAATATCTCCGCTGCTATTTGTCATTCTTATCTCAACATATCCAATATATTGATCTTTTTCTTTTTTATTAGTATACAATTGTACTTCATACGTATCTCCTTTTTTTAGGACAGCTCTTTTCCCAAATTCTGATGCATTCATTTTTCTAATTTCTGCATTTAATTTTAGTCCTCGTTCATTATTGACGAAATATTTGTCTAACGTTATTTCTATATTCGGATACAACATATAATCACTCCAACAATCTACATCATCAATACAGTTCGGAGCAAATTGTTCTGAACCCTGAGAATATAAATTTATTGCCCCGTAATTATTAAAATGCTTTACTTGAATCTTTGCTAACCCAACATTTTCAATGAAAAACCATGATTCTCGCAAAAATCCATCAATATTTTGCTCAAGCGGAGTTCCTCCTTCAAAATAATCAATCCTTAAGGCGGGTCCAAAATATTTGAAATGCAAATTATTTATGTGAATTTTTACATCTTTTTCTATCCGTATTTTCCAAGATGAGGGAAATGCTCTTGCTTTATCTTTTTCTCCAATTGGTTCACAATTGTATTCATCGTTTTGCCGATCAGGAACATTAAGAGAATCTCCTTCAGCAAAATCCAAATATGAGCTGTACCGGATATATTTAGGGCCCAAATTATATCCGGGAACTCTGGCAGTCATGTTCCCATAGATATACCCTGGTCCGTAACTTGCAGTATCAATATCTCGCAAAGGATATGTTGAGATACGAGGGTATCGTTTATCTCGAAAAGCCCAGAAGTATTTATCAAAACCTTTTTGGTTTAAGGAGTTTGGAGATACAACCATCCATCGGAGATCAAGAGTTCCACCAGCATTAAAGTTGGTATTTGGAATAGTTGGATTCCAGTAGGCAGTTGGGTTATCTTTTGTGAAGCGTAGTGGACGAATTGTCAACCCACACATGAGCCTATCTGCTTCAATTTGTAAACGGGTCGTTCCGATAACTCCAGGATAAGTAACTCCTGATATATAGTTCTTAGATTGATATATCCATGTATTACCAGGGTTGAACATAAAGTATTTTGATAGATCAATATTATTGATTAAGCTTTGTTCCTGTACTTGCGAACGAGGTAGAGATTGTCCAACTACAGGAACGGAAGATGATAATCCTATGTCAGCGGGTGGATTTTCGTTATCTACTTTTACAACTACTTCATTACTCCAGGAAGCATTCGAATTAAGAGGTCGAAACTTTCCAATATAAATACCACTCGAACTATTAGCAAAATCTATGCGGGCTATCCCAATATTATCACTTCTATAGGAAAACCATGGTTTGAGTTCTTTCCAATCAGTACATTTATTAGTTTGCGGATTACAATATTTTCCTTGTGCTTCAAATGCAATTGCGCAAGCAATAAAATCGTCCTTATCGGAATGAACATAAAGGTAAAATTTTGTGTCTTGAGAACGTAAGGTAATACTAGATGTTGGTCTATTTTTTTCATCACCAACAGATACTCTAATTTTCTCTGAACAATTATTATAAAGAGTTCCCGCCGATCTTCTTGCCTGAAGATAAATTTCCTCATTATCTAAATCTAAAAGAGACACTCTTTCCTGTCCTGAATTTTGTTCTGTTGCTTTTGATTTAAAAATTTGCTGGTATTTAATAGCTGCTAAAGTTAATGGGAGAGATATTAATATGAATAAAATAATAACCAGAGAAATTTTTTGTCTTTTATCTAATTTATCTAAAAAATTGTGAAGATAAGAAAAGATATCTTTCATAAAATGATTATACGGGGTTAATTTCAGAGTAACTTAAGGCAGGAGAGTTTGTCAACCACATACAGTTTACATGAACGTGGTCAATAAATTTGTAGTTGACAAAAACTAAGAAATATTGTTAAATATTATTACAATCTGGAAGATTGAGGCTACAATCAAATGGCAACTATCACAATATCACTACCCAACCAAATAGCAATCAAAGTAGATTCAGAAGCTCAGAAGCACGGATTTGCAAGCAGATCCGAATTTATAAGAAGTTTACTGCGCAGATACTTTGCTAAGGAACAATCGGAGTTTGAGCAGTTTCAACCTAAACCACTTGAACAGATTAAATTAGAACTGGCGCAAACTGGCAAATATAATCAAGAATTTATTGAAAGCATTGTTAAAGGATTGGGTAAATCCTCTTTTTATGATCGTTAAACCACTTAGATCAGACCTCCAAAAATATTTAAAAAAACATCATCTTTCCAGAAAGTTTAATAAACAAATCGCTTTATTTTCTCAAAACCCAAGACACCCTTCATTAAATACCGAAATCCTGGAACCAAAAAGTTTGAAGATTTACTCATTCCGTATCGACCGTAAATATAGAGTTATATTTATCACTAAATTAAATGAAGCAGAGATTATTGATATGAATGACCATTATCAGTAGAGCGTATCTTCTAATAACAAGAGATATCTTTATTGATAACAGCTTGTAGCGCTTTATATACATAAAATAATTATATGGGGTTAATTTCAGAGTAACTTAAGGCAGGAGAGTTTGTCAACCACGTACAGTTTACATGAACGTGGTCAATAAATTTGTAGTTGACAAACTCTTTTAAATATGGTGATACTATAAATATATGGTTTTTAAGATACGTCCTGTCTTAGTATCACTGAGTCTTTTGACAACCTCCCTGGTTTTACCTGTCTTCACCTATGCGCAGGAACTAAAACCTCCTCCCGGCTCTGTTGCCAGTAACATCAGGGCCGAAGCTATTCCCAAGCTGATTGTTGACAGTTTATTTTTAATAGCCTCCTTTTTGGCTGTGGCTTATTTAATGTATGGTGGCATCCGCTGGATTACTTCTCGGGGAGACAAAGCCGGGGTGGAAGCTGCCAGAAAACACATCATTGCTGCCATAGTGGGAGTGGTGGTGGTGGCAGGGGCATTTTTCCTGATGCAACTTTTATTTACTATTTTAGATGCAGATAATCCTATTTCCAAAAATTTCAAGCTGCCTACCCTCAAAGACATCCGTTAACTATTCTTTTCTTGACAAGTTGTCAAGAAAATAGTATACTTAGTTTATGTATCAACTAAGTGTTGGTGAGTTTAAAGCGAAATTTTCTGAAGTTTTGGAAAAAGTGCTAAAAGGCGAAAGTATTGGTATTACTTTTGGCAAAAATAAGAAAAAAGTGGCAGCCCTGGTTCCCTATCAAAAGTATCTGAAGCAAAAAAAGTTTAAATTAGGGCTGTTAGAGGGTAAAGCTTCTTTTAAAATTAATGATTTTAATTTGACAGATGAGGAACTCTTACAATCGTGAGCTATCTTGTTGATACCCATATTTTTTTATGGTCCCTATTTTCCCCCAAAAAAATTTCCAAAAAAATTATAGAGATTTTAATTGATCCAAAATTAACTAAAGTAGTCAGCTCTGTCACATTTTGGGAAATTTCTCTTAAATACCAGCTGGGAAAGCTTGATTTAACAAATGTTTATCCGGATCAATTGCCGGGAATTGCTAAAAATACTGGTTTTGAAATTTTAAGCTTGGATGCAGATATAGCATCTTCTTTTTTTAAATTGCCTAAATTAAAAAACCAGGATCCGTTTGATCGGATGCTAATATGGCAAGCCATAAGTAAAGATTATACCTTGCTGACACAAAATAAAGATTTTGCTCTTTATCAAGAGTGTGGTTTGAAAATAATTTAATTTGTTATTGCTACTGTTTTCAAATCTTGTTACTATTAATGTAAACTTATGGACTGCTTTAACCAATGCTATAAAGACGGCATTGTAACAATCAGCTGTCTGCCATGCTTTATTCAAAATATCAGTTCTTTTCTTTTTTCCTCTGTGGCTGCAGTGGCAGTTATCTACTCTCTTTTTGCAGCCTGGAAATTTGTGATTTCCCAAGGAGACGCACAAAAAGTGGCTGAAGCCAGAAAAACTTTAACCTTTGCTCTGGCAGGCTTGGCAGTGGTGCTTTTATCATATTTTGCAATCAAGACTTTATCGCAAATTTTAGGAATAGATTTGCTTTAGTCCCAGCTATTGATACTTGTAGGTAAAATTTATGAAAACTGCCCTATCAGCAATTTTTTTAATAATAGCTTTCATGCTACCTGCTTCCTCTTATGCTGCTAATTCCTGCAGTAGCGGTTATGCCCCAACAGAATTAGGCTGCTTGCCCGAAGACCCGGTTAAATTTTCCGCTGATGTTTATAACTGGGGATTGGGACTGGTGGGAGGGGTGGGGCTGATTGCCATTATTTACGGGGGGTATTTAATTATTGTTTCCAAAGGAGATCCCTTAACTTTAAACAAAGGCAAAGCTTATATTTTATATGCAATTTTGGGCATTGTCATGGCTGTATCCGGCTTTGCCCTTTACCAAATTGCTGCTGTAGACATACTTAAGATTCCGGGGTTTGGAAGATGAATAAAATAATTTTTGCCATTTTCATCAGCAGTTTGTTTGTTTGGTTTGGAGTAGTAAATATTTATGCCTATACTGTAACTGCTAAGGATGACCTTCCTTTTGCAGTGGGATCGAATCTGCCTGACGACAGCTGGGTAGAAGACAAAACCATCACCATTGCCGGAAAATTAGCTGCCAGATCTGCCCATTTTTTAGACTGGACCTTTAAAGAACACCACTGGGCTTGTATTGATAACGATTGTAACGGCAATAACCCGATAGGTAACCCCTTTGCCAATATTTTCAAGGTAGTAAGAGACATTATTTACGCTATTTTAAGTTTATCCATACTATTTGCAGCTTTTATGATGATAATAACCCGCGGCCGGGAAATCAAAGCCACTAAATTTATCGGCAAGTTTATCCTGGCAGTTTTACTGGTCACCCTAATTTATTCTATTATTGTTTTTATCTATCAGATAGTTGATATTGTGACCGGATTTTTCTTAAAGTACAACGGCAGTCCGATTTCCCATAAAGACTTACTTAATGTTGACTTTGATTACCAGACATTCAAAGGCTATAAAAAAGCAGGCTTGGCATTTTCTGAAAGCGCTTTTGTGTCTTTGTGGTTAACCAGGCTGACTGCCCTTACTTATTTTGTCATTTCGCTTATTTTGATGATCAGGAAAATCATCTTGTGGTTTTTCCTGATTGTTTCCCCCCTTTTCCCTTTGCTGTTTCTTTTTAAACCTTTGCGGGGGGTATACAAAATCTGGCTGGGGGAATTTTTAAGGTGGCTTTTCTATGCCCCGCTTTTTGCAGTGCTTTTGGCAGGGGTGGTATCAATTTGGAATTTATACATCCCGGTTAAATTAACTTTAAATTGTCAAAAGTCCGTAGTCCCTGCCCAAAATACATATCCTACTGCAACTGTCATCCTGTTGGGCGGGCCTTGCCAGAATGTGACAGAAATTAATAATTTAAACACTCCTGACAGCTTTATCCAATATGTGGTGGCCTTACTTATGCTTTGGATGGTAATTATTGTGCCTTTTCTTTTGCTAAGGATGCTAGTTGAATATGTCAGCAAGTCATTTGAGGAAAATAATTTATGGAGGCTGGCAATCCAAAAAGGGCAACCTATTTTTGACCGCTACAGACCCAGTTTTCTGCCCACTAAACCCCCAGGTTTTCCTTTCAAACCAACACCCCCTGATACTGGAGCAGGAAACACCTTAACTTTACCCATCTCCCACACTAAAGAAAAGACTTTTGTCAAAGACTACACCAATGTCAAAGATTTTGCCAGGGCCTACGTTAGTCAATCAAATGTTGCAAGTTTGGGCAAGCAAATTGGCGAGCAAATGAGTATCCCTGTCAGGCAAAGCATAGGAACACAGTCATCCATAACTGGCTCTGTCAGCTCTCTATCAAACATCGGAGTACAAACTATCCCCATTACCTCCACTGCCCAATTAAAAACCACGGAAATTTATTCGGACCTGCTTGCCTTGACAGACTTGACTATACCAACTATTGTTGATATCAGCCGTTATGAAACTGCCCAGGCAGGGGAAAATCAAAATGTAGAACACTTAAACCGTATCATAGAAAGCTTAAACCGTCTAACCGGCAACAGCCAAATCATTACCGAGCGGGAAAAGCAAACTTATTCTCAAATTAAACAAAAACTGGAAAAAATGTCTCAAAACCCAATGGCTACCTCTATTTTATCTGCTGCCCATCCTGCAAGCGCGCAAACTTTTCCCAATGTTAACCAAATCCAAACAGTTAATTTAGCAGATTATGAGATGGTAAAAAGACTGTGGAAGGAAAATTACCAAAAAGCCCAAGTTCCTCAAACCGAAGACAAAACCCAAAGCAAAAAAGACTGGCTAAAAGCGGAAAGAGAACGGGTTGAAAAAGCAATCAAGCTGATTTCTTCGGAGGACCCCAAAGAAGTAGAACTTGGCAGAAAGCTACTATCCAAAATTTTACCGTTCCTGCTTTTGGGAGGGTTTTCCAAAGCAGAAATTGTGGCTTACTTAAAAGCCAAAGAGAATGCCATCTCAGAAGTTTTGGAAGACTTGGAAAAAATAGAAGGTAGAGAAAGTCTAATTAGTGTGGAGGCAAAAAAGAAACCGGAAGAAAAACATATGAGCCTGGAAGTAGATTTGACAAATGATAAAACTGATAAAGTATCATCATAAGTTAATGGTGCGAAAATCATGGCGATGTGATATGGTAAATATATGTCCCTGCTCAATTTTTTTGCCAAACAGCCAAATACTCCTAACGGTTCGGCACTGACTCAAACTTTACCTCCTACCTCTGATCCGCTGATACGCCAGCAAATCTCAGTTTTGTCAAATTTAGACTCGGACTCTGTTACTGTCTTGGAGCAGGCAAAAACAGAGGCCAGAAATTTCCATCAAGCTTTGATAGAACCTGCCCATATTTTGCTGGGGCTTTTGTCCGACCAGAAAATAATTGAAGCTTTAAACCAGTTTTCCCTTGATATTAGTCAGCTGATCAGGGAAATCAGACAGCTGCAGAAAAGTGGTAATTTTTCTGGCGAACCTACTCTTTCAGAAGAATCAAAACAAACCCTTGAGGATGCTTTTGCATCGGTCCAAAAAAGGGGCGAAAACTATATCCGACCATTGGATATTTTGATGTCAATTTTTGCAAAAAGCTCCCATACTGCCAAAATGCTGGAAAGCAAAGGAGCAAAAATTGATCAAATCAAGCAAGCTATAGTCTCCCAAAACCCAAGCCAGGTTTTAGAAAAATTCGGCATTGATTTAACTAAAGAAGCCCTCGAAGGTAAATTAGATCCGGTGGCGGGAAGGGACGCGGAAATTGACCGAATTGTTCATATATTACTTAGGCGTACTAAGAATAACCCTTTAATCATTGGCGAAGCAGGGGTAGGCAAAACAGCAGTAGTAGAAGGATTGGCCCGGTTAATAGTTTCCGGCCAAACCCCCCCTCAGCTGAAAGATAAGATCATCATCAAGCTGGATGTTTCCTCACTGATTGCCGGAGCCAGCCACCGGGGAGAATTTGAGGCCCGCTTACAGGATGTGATCAAAAAAGTTCTGAGCTCCAACCAGATTATTTTGTTTATCGATGAAATCCACACAGTCATTGGCGCCGGTGATGCGGAAGGGTCAATAGATGCTTCCAATATCTTAAAGCCTTATTTAACCCGGGGGACTCTCCGCCTGATTGGCACTACCACACCTGCTGAGTTTAAACGCTATTTTGAAAAAGACCGGGCTTTTTCCCGCCGCTTTCAGCCGGTAAGTTTGGAGGAGCCAACCGAACAGCAAGCCTTACAGATGATAGCGGTCTTAAAACCAAAATACGAACAATTCCACTCTGTTACTTTTTCCGAAGGTTCTATAAAAGCAGCGGTTCATTTATCCAAAAGATACATTGGAGAACGTTTCCTGCCTGATAAAGCCATTGATTTATTGGATGAAGCAGCTGCCAACGTCAAAATTGCTCAAAATAGTGATAAAAGGACTGATACAACAATACAATCTACTGATATTGAACAAATAATTAGCTCATGGACCGGCATACCGGTAACCAGGCTGACTGAGAAAGAAAGCGAGAAATTACTTAATCTGGAAGCATTGATTCATAAAAGTATTATTTCCCAAAATGAAGCTGTTTCCAAAGTGGCGGAAGCTGTCAGGCGCGGCAGGATCGGCTTGTCTGACCCTAACCGCCCGGTTGCCTCTTTTGTATTTTTAGGACCTACCGGGGTTGGCAAAACCGAGCTGGCCAAAACTTTGGCCAATATTTTATTCGGCAGCAAAGAATCTCTAATCAGGCTGGACATGAGCGAGTTTATGGAAAAACACGAGGTAGCCAAATTACTGGGAGCCCCTCCCGGATACGTTGGCTACGAAGAAGGCGGGCAATTAACCGAGGCTGTCAGAAGAAAACCCTATTCCATAGTGTTATTGGATGAGATTGAAAAAGCCCACCCGGATGTTTTTAATATCCTGCTGCAAATTTTGGAAGACGGCAGATTAACGGATAATAAAGGTAATACCATCTCTTTTAAAAATACCATCATTATTACCACCTCCAATATTGCTTCTCAAATAATACAAGATTATCTCCACCAACAAAATGTCCCCAACCTGCCGCCTTTAAAAAAGGTGATTATGGCAGAGCTGAGTAAATTTTTTAAGCCGGAACTCCTGAACAGGTTTGATGAAATAGTAATCTTTGAACCGTTAACTCCTCAGGACATGGTTCAAATTACCAAATTGGGTATAGAAAGTACTCAGATAAAACTTAAGGAAAGAAATATTTCGCTGCAAGTATCTGACTCTGCTTTGCAGCAAATTTCCAAAGAAGGGTTTGACCCCCTTTTTGGAGCCAGGGGTTTAAGAAGGCTGATCCAGGCGGAAATTGAAAACCCGATTTCCATTTTTTTGATTAACCATAATCTGGTAGAAGGAGATACTGCTATTGTGGATTATAATATGGAAACCGGACATTTTACTTTTTCTAAACCTCAAAAACCACAAACTAATGGATAAAATTGCATTCACACTACCAAATAGTTCGCCTTTAACCATCCCTAATGCCATTCCTGCCAACTTAAAAGGAGATTTCACCACCTCTGGTTATGCTTTTATCCAGCTGATAATTGACAGTTTATTTTTATTAATTACTCTGACTTCGCTCATTTTTATTCTTGTTGCCGGAATCAGGTGGATTACATCTCGCGGGGAGGTGGAAACAGTTAAAAAGGCCAGAAAGCAGTTGATGTATTCAATTATTGGCCTAATTGTGGGTACTATGGCCTTCTTTTTAGTCAGAACCCTGATTGCAATATTAGGAGGAGATCCCAACTTCTGGAAGTTACCAGGGTCTTCCAGTTAATTACCGGAAAGATGATTTCAATCTTGCTAAGCTTCCAAAGCTAATATATAATCACCTCTTATGGCACCTCTTATGGCTAAAAAGGGTAACAGACAAATATTTTTATTTCAGTGTCCTGTTTGTAAAAACAGAAATTATATATCTTCGAAAAACACGGTAAATATAAAAGAAAAGCTGACTTTAAACAAATTTTGTAAACACTGCAGAAAAACCACCCAGCATCAAGAGGTTAAGACTTAAGTTAGTTTTTCTTGCTGCGTTTTTCTCTTCTCCAAAGAGTAGGAGCTACCAGAATGGAGATAGCCAAAAGAAGTATTGCCATGATTAAATAAAATGATTGTAATTCAGTCATTTTGACCTCGCAATATTACTAAACTCATAACCAGGGATGTTATAGCTGTAACTAATCCTAATATTAAATCATTCATATTAGGGGTGTCAATGTTAAATATATTTGGGATCACTAAAGAAGCTATTGCTAATAGAGAAAAATTTGATAAAAATTCTGATAACCTATCTAATTGCTTATCATTTAACTGGGGAATTATACCCATCTTTGTTATATAATACATTATGCTAAGGGGCGTCGTTCAGTGGTAGGACCTGGCTCTCCAAAAGCCATGACGAGGGTTCGATTCCTTCCGCCCCTGCTTGAATATGGTTATTGTACCTGGATAATCAATTTGGAGCCTAAAGCTTGGGTGAGCTTATCTAAGAAATCTATGGAAGGATTTGAATTACCTGATTCTAGTCTTGCAATAGCAGATTGTTTTGTACCTACCTTTTTGGCAAGATCTGCTTGAGTTAATCCCCTTTTATTCCTTGTCTCAATTAGTTGCGA
>JACQIX010000002.1 GCA_016198275.1 Candidatus Daviesbacteria bacterium
AGGCTGTACCGTTTGCCATCTGACAGGCTATAGTAGCAGAATAGGTATCTTTGAGGTACTGGCAATGTCAGAAAGTATTAAAGAATTGATTACTCAAAAAGCAGATTCAGGTATCATCAGCAAAAAGGCCATGGAAGAGGGAATGATAACCATGCTGGAGGACGGTTTGTCAAAAGTGCAGCTGGGAATTACTACCATTGAGGAGGTGTTAAGAGCAACCAGCGAATGAAAATGATTTCGAGTTTAAATAATTTTTTGTTCCGAGTTACTTTGCTTGATAAGATGCTTTTTAGTAAGCACCTTTCCGTGATGCTCAAAAGCGGTGTCCCTCTACAGGAGGCTGTTTCTTCGCTAAAGGATCAGACCAGTAACCCTCCTTTTAAGGAAGTTTTAAAACAGGTTTGCAAAGATATAGAAAACGGCCAGTCAATGGAAAAAGCTTTATCAAAACATCCGCAAGTGTTTAACTCCCTTTATATTAGCCTGGTGGCAACAGGAGAAAAATCAGGCAATTTGGAAGCTAATTTGGAATATTTATCCACCCAGCTTAAGAAAAAATATGAATTTAATAAAAAAGTAGAAAGCGCTACACTTTATCCTAAACTGGTGCTTCTGACCACTTTTCTGATGGGTGGGTCAATTTCCCTCTTTGTACTGCCCAAGCTGGTTGATTTGTTTACCTCTTTGGATGTCAAACTTCCGCTTTCCACCAAAATTTTGCTCTTTTTTGCCAATATGATGAAAAACTATGGTATTTTTATTGCCATCGCTGCTGTAACCGCGATAGTTTTAATTGCCTTTATTGTCAAAACCCCTCCTGTAAAGCCTAAATGGCATAAATTTTTGCTGTCTGCACCAGTTTTTGGAAAGTTAAATCAGAATATGGAGCTTGCTAATATTTGCAGGGATTTGGGGATTATGCTCAAAAGCGGCTTAACCATCAATGATGCATTAGACACCCAATACCAGTCAACTGAAAATTTGGTATTTAAGGCCTACTTAAATGATCTGAGGCGAAATATCGAAAAAGGCAAGAAACTGTCCGATCAGATCACTCCTTCCAAATTTAAATACATCCCCTCCATTGCTGCCAGGATGATCGCGGTGGGTGAGGAGACAGGCAAGCTCGAAGATGCTCTGATATACCTGGGGGACTTTTTTGAAGAAGAAGCAGACGATGCCACCAGAAATTTATCCAATAGCCTGGAGCCGATTTTACTGCTGATCATTGGGGCGGTAGTAGCTTTTGTGGCTTTGGCCATAATTACTCCCATATATTCACTGACTAGTGGTATTAAAAGATGAAAGGATTTACTTTTATTGAGCTGATTTTGGTGCTGGCAATTATGCTGACCCTTTCAGTCATGGCTCCCAGTTTTTATTCCAGGTTTATTTTACAAAATGTGGTGGATAATGCTAAAGACCAGCTATCAGGTAGTTTGCGAAAAGCCCAGGTTTACTCCATGACAGGAAAACAGGGAAGCAGCTGGTCTGTAAATTTTGGCTCAAACACTATCACTTTATACAAAGGGACTTCTTTTCCAGGCAGGGATTCGTCTTTTGATGAAAAATTCAGCGTTAATCCTAATGTGTCAATTTCCTGGGCCAGTGACATCTCTTTTACCAAAGCCACAGGCTTGCCAACGCCGGCAAGCGGAGCAACCATCACTATCAGCTCAGGGTCAAACAGCAAAACAGTTATTGTAAATAGTCAGGGCGTGGTCAACAGATGAAACAACAAGGATTTTCCATACTGGAAATTATTTTGGCTGTGGCTATTTTCGTGATTTTTTCCACCGGAGCCATCATAGTAGTAGTGCAAGGGTTCAATTCTAACAGGTTAGGAATTGAATTCACTATTGCCAATCAATTTGCCTCGGAAGGGATTGAAGCTGTTAAATCCATTAAAAATCAATCCTTTGCCAGTTTAGTCAATACTGCTGGTTGTGGTCTGGTCAGGTCAGGCATTGTGTGGGCTTTCCAGCCATCCTGCACCAATAATACTTTAACCCATAATGCAACAGATAATTACGTCAGAACTATTAAAGTTGATCCGGTTAACAGAAACAATATTCCTCCCAAAGGAGATATTGTGCCGGTTGGCTCACCTGATCCGGATACTAAAAAAATTACTTCCACTGTGACTTGGAACTTTAATAGTTCCAGGCAGGAATCTATTAACCTGGTGACTTATTTGTCCGACTGGAGAAAACCGATTGTGACTGGCGGGCCAATCATGATGGCATATTCCAAAACCACCAGTACCCCGTTTTACCGGATTTGGAATGGGACCAGTTGGAGTGCGGAAGCTTCAGCCCAAAACGTGGGAGGGAATATAAATTATATTGTGCTGAAAAGTTCCCGCACCAGAAACGAAGCAATATTGGGTACTTTGGATTCCAACGGCAATATTTATGCCCAAGTTTGGAACGGAACTATTTGGAGCACGCCGATTTTGATGGCCAATGTTGGTTCAGCCAATGCCACCACCCGTAGCTTTGACATTGACTATGAGAAAAATGGAGATAGGGCACTTATTGTTTATTTACCCGGTTCTACTTCTGCTGATTTTGCTTACCGTTACTGGGACGGTTCATGGTCTTTGCCAACAACAGTCACCACTCCTCCTACCACAGGCGTTATCAAATGGATTGAAATGACTCAAAACCCACTCAGTGCAAGTAATGAGATTGCTATGATGTTACTTGACGCAAGTGCGAATAGAGCAGTTTATGGGATGGTCTGGACAGGTAGCACTTGGAGTAATATGGGTGATGCCTCAATTTGGGATGCTTCTGTATCAATTGCCACTAAGAAAGCTATTGATGTAGCATATGAACAGCTCTCTGGAAGAGCAATGTTTATTTGGGGAGATTCTTCAGTAACAATTCAAAATTATCGTATTTGGAATGGTTCTGTATTAACAGCACTAACACCTCTTACTATCTCGGGAGCTGGAAATGTTTTTCATTGGATGGAACTCGTTTCAAGGCCAAATTCCAACGAGTTAATGTATGGTGCAGTTGATGCATCAGCAGATTTGAATACCCGCAAATGGTCTGGCAGTGCCTGGGACACAGCAACCCAACATCCCGAACACTCAGGAGCAGTAGAAAATATTACCTCAATGGTATTTGATATTGTTTGGGAAACATACCCAGCCAATTCCGGAAAAGCCTGGCTTTTGTGGGGTAATGGTATAAGAGTTTCGGCAAGACAGTGGTCAGGAACAGCATGGGGTACAATTAATTCAAATTTAGCTGGAGTCAGTGATGACACATCTTTTATAAGACTTAAATCTGATCCAGTATCTGGTGCAATCTTTGCAGGTATTTATGAAGATTCTACATCGCTAACAGATGATATATGGGAGACACGTTTAACAGGCGGAGGAACAAGCTGGAGTGCTAAAAACACTATCTGGGGCGGTCCGACAGGGGCTACACCGGTATTTTTCAGGATTGATATTGCCACACCATGATTAAAAAAATTAAAATTGAAAAAGGGTTTACCACGTTCAGTTTTCATGAACGTGGCTTTACCTTTATTGAAGTCATTCTTTACGTGGCAATTATCACTATTGTCATGTCAGCTCTGATCCCGTTTGCCTGGAGTGTGATTGAAGGTGGTGTTCAATCCAGTTCCCAGCAGGAGGTTTTTTCCCAGGCCAGATTTGTAAGCGAACGGATCAAATACGAAATCAGAAATGCCAATGGTATCAACAGTGTTTCTCCGACCAACATCTCTTTGGCAGTTTCCCCTCCTGCCAATGACCCAACAATTATTGATCTGGCAGCAGGCAATATCAGGATAAAATTAGGTGCGGCTTCAGCGGTTAACCTTAACTCTACAGATACCAAAATTACTACCCTTACTTTTACCAATTATTCCTCAGCTGACAATAAAACCAAACATATCCAGTTTTCTTTTACCATTGATGACAATTATCCTTCAGGGAGAGCAGAATATGATGTGCCAAGCTATACGCTGGAAGGAAGTGCGGAACTAAGGAGTAACTAAAAGATGACACAAAAAGGGTTTGTGGCTGTTTCGATTGTGCTGATATTAATATCAGTTACCATTGCCATAGCTTCGACAATTACTTATCTGGCCATTGGGGAAGCACAATCCGGTTTAAGTTTATTTAAAGGAGAAGATAACCTGACTTTGGTGGAAGGGTGTTTGGAGGACGTGATGTTAAAAATCCGCTCAGATAGCGCTTTCAATGGCACTACTGTTGCCAGGCCGGAAGGCACTTGCTCAATTACCTACACCAGCGGTGGGCCGGTTAACTGGGATATTACCGCTGCATCAGTAACTACTGCTTTCCAAAGAAAAATTCAGGTGCAATTTACCAGAAACCCAACAGGTATTGTTCTAACAAACTGGAAGGAGATTTAAAATTTGCTATATTGACAAAGCAATAAATATTTGTCAATCTTAAACCAGATGAGAAAATATCTGCCCCAAAAAGGTTTTACTTTAATTGAAATTCTGGTAGCCTTAACTATTGTAGCCATACTGGCAGTGGCTGTTTATGTAGCCCTAAATCCCGCTCAAAGATTAAAAGATGCCAAAGATGCCAGAAGGGCTACGGACGTTGATACGATTTTAACTGCTATCCATCAATCTATAGTAGACTCTAAAGGAACTCTGCCTACTAACATGCCTGCTTCCGGTACAGAAAAACAACTGGGTACTGGTGCTGTTGGAGATTGTCCTGCTGCTGTGGGGAGTAAATGCTCAGGTTTGGTAACTGGCTGTGCGGATTTGTTGACTGGGGGGCAGAATGTGGCAAAATATCTTAAAGACATGCCATCTGATCCAGACACTACTGATAGCCCTCCGCTATCAACCGGCTATAGCGTGACAGTTGATGCAAATAATATTGTCACTATCAAAGCCTGCTACACCGACGGCACCACAGCAATTTCCGCTTCCAGGTAATTTTCTTAAAGGTACTATAGCAATCTGCTACAATAGAAACAGCGTATGTTTTTTGGAAGTATCAACTGCCTCCTATATTTAAGAAAAGATAGAATTGAATTATTTTTGGGAAGTAAAAAAGCGCAGGTTTTATTCCCTGCCAGTCTGGTGCAAAATATTGAGATTTTGGATCCTGCATCTTTTAAGCAGCTGGTACACGAATTTTTATCCCAGCTTGAATTAAAGAATAAAAAAATCCTGGTTGTTTTATCTGAGGAGCTTTTTTTCCAAACAATCATAGCCGGCAGTGATGATGAGCAACCGGAAGTCAGGGCCAGCCAATTCATCAGCTCTGTCCCTTTTGATCCTGCTAAAATTGCTTTTAAAAAAATAACCTCGGGTAATCAAATCAGGCTAATTGCTGCTAATAAAGATTTTTTCCGCCCTTTTGGGAGTACGGAAACCAGCTGGAAGATTTTGGCGGTAGTACCTATTTCAATTTTTCAAGATTCAGAAGATATTGGAAACGAGCTGGATGTTAATATGGTAAGAAAAATCATGACCAAAAAACCATTGATAAAAGCGGGAAATTTGCTGTCACCGGAGGAAGAGGTAATAAGCAAATCATGGCTATCGAAAAACTACTTAACCCTTTTGATACTGGTAATTTTGAGTTCAATACTGCTGGCATTTATTGTATTTTCGGATATGGACTATTTTGCTAAAAATGAAAATGTTCAAAAGCCAACAAATCTTCCCAAGGAAAGTTCTACTTCAGCTGAGCAAGAAGAGTCCTCAGCTTCAGCCAAAGAGTCAGACCAAATCCGGATCCAAATTTTCAACGGCAGCGGCATAGTCGGACAAGCTGCAAAGCTAAAAAACGAGTTAAATAGTTTGGGATATAATAATATTGAGATTGGGGATGCGGTGGGAGCAGGGGCTACCAAAACAATTGCGGTTTTTTCCAGCCAGGTTTCTGCTGGGGACCGTGAACAAATTTTGGAAAAGCTTAAAACTATCTTTGAAACAGTGGAAGCTCAAGAAGGGCCGGAAAAGGATGAATTTGATGCTATTATTACCACCGGTAACTACATTCCTTCTTAAATTCCAATTTCGGGTATTTTTCGTGGTAGAATGTATGAATGGCAAAATTTCAAATTATTTCCGAGTTTAAACCAACCGGGGACCAACCACAAGCAATCGAGAAGCTGGTTAGAGCAATTAATACCGGCAGGCAACACCAGGTTCTCTTGGGAGTAACCGGTTCAGGAAAAACCTTCACCATGGCCAATGTAATTGCCTCCGTTCAACGCCCTACTTTGGTTATCTCCCATAACAAAACTTTAGCCGGGCAATTAACTCAGGAATTTAGGTCGCTTTTCCCCAAAAATGCGGTGGAATATTTTGTCTCTTATTATGATTATTATCAGCCGGAAGCCTATATTCCCCAATCAGATACTTATATTGAAAAAGAGACGGAAATTAATGAGGAAATTGAAAAACTAAGGCTTTCTGCCACTGCTTCTTTGCTAAGCAGAAAGGATGTGATAGTAGTTGCTTCTGTTTCAGCTATTTATAACCTAGGCTCACCAAAAGAATACGGAGGAGCAATTTTGGAGCTTAAAGAGGGGGTGAGAGTGAGTATTCAATCCTTGCTTGGGGTGCTGCAAAAAATGTTTTACAACCGAAGTGACATGGATTTTAAAAGATCCACTTACAGGGTTAGGGGGGATACTTTGGATGTATATCCGGCCTACTCTGATTCAGCGGTCAGGGTAGAATTTTTGGGAGAAAAAATTGATAAAGTTTCACACTTGGATCCTTTAACAGGAACCGCGATCCCTACTACTCAAACCCTGACTATTTACCCTGCCAAACACTACATTACCAATGAAAGCCGGGTTTCAGCTGCTTTGAAACAAATTAAAGAAGATTTAAGATTAAGGATTAAAGATTTAAGAAGACAAAATAAGTTGCTAGAAGCACAAAGATTGGAACAAAGGACATATTATGATCTTGAGATGATCAAAGAATTCGGCTATTGCAACGGAATTGAGAATTATTCCCGCTATTTTGACGGCAGAAACCCCGGAGATCCTGCTTTTACTTTAATGGAGTATTTTAGTAAGGATTTTTTGCTGATAATTGATGAATCGCATATTACTTTACCGCAAATCAGAGGAATGTATAACGGTGACCGCTCCAGAAAAGAAACTTTGATTGAATTCGGATTCAGACTGCCGTCTGCTTTGGATAACAGACCCTTAAAATACGAGGAATTTATGAGGAAAATTAACCAGGTAATTTATGTTTCAGCCACTCCTGATGAATATGAGTTAAGTTTGGCAGGTAAAGATAGTATAGCAGAGCAATTAATCAGGCCAACCGGCGTTCTGGACCCGCAAGTTAGTGTTAGGCCTACTGAGGGCCAAATTGCCGATGTCATAGCAGAGGTTGAACAAAGGGTTAAAGCAAGAGAACGAGTGCTGATTACCACTTTAACCAAAAGAATGGCTGAGGATTTGACAGATTACTTAAAGGAGAAAGGCACTAAAGTAAATTACCTACATTCTGATGTTGAAACCTTAAAAAGATCCGATATTTTACAGTCTTTGAGGTTAGGGGAATATGACGTAGTGGTGGGAATTAATTTGTTAAGGGAGGGTTTGGATTTGCCGGAAGTGTCTTTGGTAATAATTTTAGATGCTGATAAAGAGGGGTTTTTACGCTCCCGCACTTCCCTCATCCAAACAATGGGTCGGGCTGCCAGGCATGTCAAAGGAGAGGTGATTATGTATGCGGATAAAATTACAAAATCCATGAAAGCAGCTATTGATGAGGGGAACAGAAGAAGAGAATATCAGCTGGAATATAATAAAAAAAATAAAATTACCCCCAAAAATATTCAGAAAGCCCTAAGGGAGAGGTTAATTGAACAGGTGGAGGAGTTGGAAGAAAATTTGGGCAAAAAAGATTTAACTGTAGGGGATATTCCTGTTAGGGAAAGAGAAAGGATGATAAAAAATTTACAAGCCCAAATGGAACAAGCGGCAGAAATTTTGGATTTTGAAACAGCCATTAAATTGCGGGAACAAATTAAGGAACTGGCTGCTTAAATGTTACAAGACTTTAAAAATCTTGCAAATTAGTGTAAAATTTAATCTTCATTTTCGGGGAAAATTCGCCCACTACCATGCCAATTGACAAAATTATCATCAAAGGTGCCAGGGAGCATAATTTAAAAAACATTGACTTGGAGCTGCCTAAAAATAAGCTGATTGTTTTTACCGGCATTTCCGGTTCAGGCAAATCTTCTTTGGCTTTTGATACCCTTTATGCCGAAGGGCAAAGAAGGTATGTGGAATCTTTATCAGCTTATGCCCGCCAATTTTTAGGAGTGATGGACAAACCTGATGTGGATTTAATTGAAGGGCTTTCTCCTGCCATTTCAATTGACCAAAAAGGGGTTTCACACAATCCACGCTCCACTGTGGGCACCACCACTGAAATTTATGACTATTTAAGGTTGTTATTTGCCAGGGTCGGCCATCCTCATTGCCCGGTTTGTAGTAGAGAAATTTCCAAAATGAGCGTAGAGCAAATTACGCAAGCAATCCTGAGCGAAGGCAACCCTTCTAGGAGAATTATGATACTTGCTCCGGTGGTAAAAGACAGAAAAGGAGAGTATTTCCAGCTTTTTGAAGATTTAAGAAAAAAAGGATTTTCCAAAGTCAGGGTAGATAGTCAAGTTAGAGACCTAACCGATGACCTTGTTTTAATAAAAACCAATAAACATACTATTGATTTAGTAGTAGATAGGTTAGTATTGGATACAAAAGTTGTTTCTCAGCAACAATTTACCTCAAGATTGTCTCAATCCATTGAAACAGCGCTTAAGTTTGGTGAAGGATCTGTAATTGTGGCTGAAGTTTTAGACACCTCCTTAGAATTTCCTGCAAGTCCCAAAAAAATGACTGACCGCCTATATTCGGAAAGGTTTGCTTGTCCGGTGGATAATATTGCTCTATCGGAGATTGAACCCAGGTTATTATCCTTTAACTCTCCCCATGGCGCTTGTTCTGTCTGCAATGGATTGGGGTCTCTTTTGGAAATTGATGAAACTGCCATCCTAAACCCTATCCTTTCAATTGCCGAAGGGGGGATATTGCCTTGGAATAAATTGTCGACCAATGAAACCTGGTTTACCAGACTGATTGAAGCTCTAGGTAAAGAATATGGTTTTGATATGAATACCCGCTTAGGTCAACTTTCTTCTGAGGCTAAAAAAGTCTTGCTTTCGGGAGCCAAAGATCAGCAATTCAGGGTAGAGGGTAGAAACAGACAGGGTCGCTGGACCCATTTTTACTCCACCTATGGGGGTCTAATAGCTTACCTTAAAGAAAGGTACAAAGAAAGTGAGTCAGATTATGTTAAGGCTGAAATAGAAAAATACATGGTCAAAGAAATTTGTCCCAAATGCAAGGGGGCCAGGTTAAAACCGGAAGCTTTATCAATCACAATTGAAGGGTCAAACATTGCTGAAGTTACCGGCCAGTCAATTTCTCAGGCATTGGATTGGGTTAAAAAACTCAGCAATGAAAAGCTAATTCTATCAGGGCGCGAAATTCAAATTGCTGCTCCCATTTTTAAGGAAATTAAGGCCCGTTTACAATTTTTGGTGGATGTTGGCTTGGATTATTTAACCCTGGACCGGGCATCTTTGACGTTGGCCGGCGGAGAATCTCAAAGAATCAGGTTGGCTTCACAAATAGGCTCGGGATTATCAGGGGTGCTATATGTTTTAGATGAACCCTCAATCGGATTGCACCAGCGGGATAATTCCCGTCTAATTGAAACCTTAAAGAATTTGCGTGATTTAGGCAATACCGTGATAGTCAATGAGCATGATGGGGAAACTATGGAAAATGCGGACTTAATCATTGAAATTGGTCCTGCAGCCGGTGAACACGGGGGCAGAATTGTGGCTTCGGGTAATCCTGACCAGATTAAGAAAACAGCAGCTTCCTTAACAGGGCAATATTTATCCGGCAAAAAAAAGGTCAAGGTGAATGGAGAGTTAAAACGTGGTGATAATATGGGAGTTTTGAAAATATTGGGAGCTTCCGAGCATAATCTGAAAAATATTAACGTCTCCTTACCTTTGGGTAAATTTATTGCCATCACCGGCGTTTCAGGATCAGGTAAATCTACCCTAATTCACGACATTCTTTATAAATCTTTGGCTCAGAAAATTTACAGATCCAGGGAAAAAGCCGGGCTGCATAAGAAATTAGAAGGGGTGGAATATATCGATAAAGTCGTTTTGGTGGACCAATCGCCAATCGGCCGGACCCCCCGTTCCAATCCTGCTACTTACACCGGGGCGTTTACTTTTATCCGGGATTTATTTGCAAATTCTCCCGAGGCAAGGATTAGAGGATATGGCCCTGGCAGGTTTTCTTTTAATGTTAAAGGTGGAAGGTGCGAAGTTTGTGAAGGTGAGGGGCAACTGAAAATTGAAATGCAATTTTTAGCGGATGTGTATGTCACTTGCGAATCCTGCAATGGAGCAAGATATAACTTTGAGGCTTTGGAAATACTCTTTAAAGATAAAAATATTTCCCAGGTTTTACAAATGAGCGTAGAAGAGGCATTAAAGTTTTTTGAAAACATCCCCAATATTAAAAACAAACTGCAGGTATTAAATGATGTCGGTTTAGGTTATATCAGATTAGGCCAGCCAGCCCCCACCTTATCAGGTGGTGAAGCGCAAAGAATTAAATTATCAGCAGAGTTATCAAAAAGACAAACAGGTCATACCCTCTATATTCTGGACGAGCCGACTACTGGCTTGCATTTTGCCGACATTGAAAGATTACTAAACATTTTGCGAAAACTGGTAAATTTTGGCAATACTGTGGTGATTATTGAGCATAATTTGGATGTAATTAAAAATACTGACTGGATAATAGACCTGGGACCGGAAGGCGGGGATAAGGGAGGGAAAATCGTGGCAGAAGGCACACCTTCTAAATTATCCAAAGTAAAAGCCTCTTATACCGGCCAATACTTAGCCAGGATTTTGTAAAATTTATTCGCAAATAAAGCCCAAAGTTGTTAAAATAACATTGTAATGTTCAAAAGTCTTTTTTGCTTTTTCTTCACTTTCCTATTTCTCGTTACTTGTCACCTGTTACTTGCCACTCCCATTTATGCTGCCAATGAATTTGCCACTACTTATGACGTAGTTTATGATATTGATGAATCCGGAATAACCACAGTAACTGAAAAAATCACTTTAAAAAATTTAACTTCCCAGTATTACGCTTCCGAATTTAAGCTAACCATTGGAGCCACCCAGATTTTTGATGTAAAAGGGACTGATTCCAACGGGACTTTAGAAGTTAAAAGCAAACCAAAAGATAATTTAAGCGAAATTTCGACTAAATTTAATTCCCAGATAGCCGGTTTGGGTAAAATCATGCCTTGGACCCTGCAATTTAAATCAAAAGATTTTGCCCAAAATTTAGGCAAGGTTTGGGAAGTCAGGGCACCCAGGATATCCTCAACCACCAATTTGGAATCTTATGTTTTGACTTTAGCTGTTCCCCTTAACTTTGGTGAACCAACCTTAATCAGTCCCACCCCTAAGTCCCAGACTAAGTCTCAAGGTAAAATATTTCTTACTTTTGACCAAGACCAATTAAAAGTGGCTGGAGTTTCTGCCAGTTTTGGCACAAACCAGCTTTTTGATTTTGACCTGAGTTATCATCTGGAAAATAACAATCTGGTGCCGATTTTAACCAATATTGCCCTGCCTCCCGATACTCCTTATCAGGACGTGATTTTTCGAAGAATTGACCCTAAACCGATTAACGTTACCATAGATGATGACGGAAATTATTTAGCCTGGTATAAATTGAAACGCAACCAAAAGCTAGATGTAAAAGTTTTTGGCTCGGCCAAGCTTTATACTAACTCCAAGGTAAAAAATCCCACATTACATGCGGATTTGAGGAAAAAATATACTCAAAGTGATAAATATTGGGAAAAAGATCATCCGCAAATTATAGCCAAATTAAAAGAAATTGTTGGTAACAATCCTCCTAAAGAGACACATGATAGAGTCAAATTAATTTACCTTTTTGTGGTCAATTACCTCAAATACGATTCCTCCCGCATTAATGATAGTATTGAAAGATTTGGGGCAGTGACTGCCTTAAATAATCCGAATTCAGCTGTTTGCATGGAATTTACGGATCTTTTTATTGCCCTTGCCCGCTCCGCCGGCATTCCGGCTAGGGAACTTGACGGATACGCATATTCTGCCAATACTGCTTTGCGGCCGTTATCTTTAACCAAAGATATATTGCATGCCTGGCCGCAATATTTCGATGATAAAAAAGGATGGATCATGGTCGACCCCACTTGGGAAAATACCACAGACGGGGTGGATTACTTTAATAAATTGGACCTGAACCATTTTACTTTTGTAGTAAAGGGAACTTCATCCACCCAACCAGTTCCTGCCGGTTCATATAAATATACAGGGGAAGACTCTCAGGATGTGAAAGTAACTCTGTCTGGAAATGATTTCTTGGGAAAGGGGCAAATTGATGTACAAATTGATGCTCAAGATCCGATTTTAGCAGGATTTCCGGGCAAAATAAAAATCAATGTGGTTAATGTGGGAGACAGCTTTTTTTCCAGTACCAATTTATCTTTAAATAGTAATAAATTAACTTTTTTGGATAGTTCCGGTAAAAATTCAGGTCCCATTCCTGCATTTGGTCAAGCCTCTTTTGATTTCAATATCAGGACTGAATCTTTGTTTGATAATTTTAATGACCAAATTATTGTTTCAATTGGGGACCGTAAATTTGTCAAAAATGTTACTATTAAGCCACTGCTGATTTTCCAAAAAATACCGCTGATTATTGCTGCCATTATACTGGTTTCGGTGGTGGTTTATATATTAGTTTTAGGTGGTTTGCTTTACCGGAAAAAAGTGATTAAAATTCAAAAGAAGTGATCCCCCAATTTTTAAACAAATCCCAAATACCCCACAAATCCGGTGTCTACATTTTCAAAAACCGCAATCAAAAAGTTATTTATGTAGGTAAAGCCATTGATTTATATCAGCGGGTGGCATCATATTTCAACAAAGGAGCTCACTTAAGAATTCAAAATTTGGTGGAAAAAATTGCTTCTTTGGAAACAGTTGTTGTGGAATCTGAACTGGAAGCCTTAATTCTGGAAGCTAATCTGATTAAAAAAAATCTACCTTCTTTTAATGTTAGGTTAACTGATGATAAGGATTATTTATATATCGGCATTACTAAAGAAACATTCCCCAAAATAGTAACTGTCAGAAAAAAAGATTTAAAAAATGTTAACAAATTTTTTGGCCCCTTCCCTTCCAGTCAAACTGTCAAAAAAACTCTAAAACTTTTAAGAAAAGTTTTTCCCTGGTGCAGCAATCCGCCCAAAAAATCCCCCAAGTCTTCCAAAGCTTGTTTTTACTTTCATTTAGGATTATGCCCCGGTCCTTGTACGGGAAGAATCAACCAAAAAGATTATCAAAAAATCATCCGCCGGTTTATTGCCTTTTTGGATGGAAGAAAAGAAAATTTAGTTAAGGAAATTTATCAGGATATGCAAAAATTATCAGCAATGCAGCAATTTGAACAGGCAGAGATTCTAAAAAAGGTATTGGAAGGTATTAATTATTTAACCCAACCCAACAGGGTTGAGCTGTATTTGGAAAACCCTAATTTTTTGGAGGAGGAGAGAAGATTATCTTTATCTCAGTTACAAAAAGATTTGGGTTTAAAAAAAATACCGCAAAGAATCGAAGGTTATGATATTTCCAACACTGGAGGAAAAGAAGCTGTTGGGTCAATGGTGGTACTAACTGATGGAGAGATTGATAAAAGTCAATACCGGAAATTCAAAATCAAAAAAGGCGGCAGACCGGATGATGTAGGGATGCTTCGGGAAATACTGTCCCGGAGATTAAGACACCGCGAGTGGCCTTTGCCTGATTTAATAATTGTAGACGGAGGTAGAGGACAAGTTCGGGCAGTTTGGGAAACAATGAAACAATTTAACAATTTAGCAATTTCCTTTTTTGGTCTTGCCAAAAGGCTGGAATGGCTGTATCCACTTGAAGGTGAAGCAATTAAGCTGCCAAAACGAAGCCTTTCACTTAAACTGTTACAAAAACTACGCGATGAATCCCACAGATTTGCACTTTCTTATCATAGGAAACTACGTGATAGAATTAAGTAGTATGAAAACTCTGCTCAGATATTTTTTGATTAACCTGGTTTCCCTGTATTTGACCACCAAGGTCATCCCGGGACTTACATACAGCGGAGGAATAAAAAGTTTATTCCTTGGTGCTGCGGTTTTTATGTTGATTAATTTTATTTTGGTACCGCTTTTGAAAATTTTGTTTCTGCCTCTTAATTTATTAACCTTGGGTTTCTTTTCCTGGCTAATTAATGTTCTGGCTTTGTATGCTCTGACTACCATTGTCTCAGATTTTGCGCTATTGCCGTATACTTTTGAGGGAATAACTTTGGCAGGAATTGTTATTCCATTTATGGAATTAACCCCATTTTGGGTGGCAGTGGCAGCATCGCTGATGATTGGTCTGATTACCCATTTTCTGCAATGGCTTGCCCATTAGGGTGAAAAAGTTAAAATACATATGCGACATTAAGTAGTTTGGATCACTACGCCAGAGCATATCCAATCTTTAGTAGAATTAAAGGCTTGAAGGGGGTGAAAAGAATGCTTTCAAGCCTTAGGAAATTCTCAAGTAGTGAG
>JACQIX010000003.1 GCA_016198275.1 Candidatus Daviesbacteria bacterium
AAAACCTTGATTTTTGGAAGAAAGGTTGGTATATTAAAAGCATAAAGCAAAGAAGGGGTTTCCCGCCCTGGAGCTGGAGATGATGAATCTTCCCGTTGATAACGTTATAATCTAAATGAGAAGTAATTAAGGTGGTACCACGGTATTAAGCACCGTCCTTACGTTTTTGCAAAGCAAAAAGGAAAGCTTTGCTTAAAATTAAGGAGGTGCTTTTTTAATGATTAAACCACAAATTAGTTATGAAGATTTTGATAAAGTTGATATCAGAGTTGGGAAAATAATTAAAGTAGAGGATTTTCCCGAAGCCAGAAAACCAACATATAAATTAACCATAGATTTTGGGGAAGAAATTGGCATTAAAAAATCCTCTGCCCAATTTGTTAAGAATCAAACAAAAAAAGATTTACTGGGGATTCAAGTAGTTTGTGTGGTAAATTTTGCCCCCAGACAAATTGGCCCTTTTATTTCAGAAGTTTTGACATTAGGGCCTGATGATGGTAGCGGAGATGAAAGTAGCTGGGTTGCCTTAACAACCTTAAAAGAAGTACCATTAGGAAGAGGAGTTAAGTAGTGTATGTTATATTCAAAACTTTTCCCCAAAACCTTAAAACAGGCTCCTGCAGATGAGCAATCAGCAAATGCTAAACTTCTGCACCAGGCCGGTTTTATTAGAAAACATATGGCCGGAGTATACAATTTTCTTCCCCTAGGGATTCGGACTTTGAATAAAATCAGCCAAGTTATCAGGGAAGAAATGGATAATTTAGGCGGACAAGAGATGATTATGAGTGCTTTCCAGCCTCGGCAACTATGGGAAAAAACTGACAGGTGGGAGGGTTTAGGCAAGGAGGTAATGTATCAGTTTAAAGATCATTCTCAAAAAGATGTAGGTTTGGCTATAACCCATGAGGAAGTAATTACGGCAATTGCTTCACAGATGGTCCATTCATACAAAGACTTGCCATTATACGTTTACCAAATTCAAACTAAGTTCCGGGATGAACCAAGACCCAGGTTTGGGTTGATCAGAGGAAAAGAATTTTTAATGAAAGATCTTTATTCCTTTGATATTTCCAATCAAGCTCATCAAGATTTTTACAAGCAGTGTGCTCAAGCTTACCTTAAAGCTTTTGAAAGAGTAGGCCTTAATGTTTTGGTGGTGGAAGCATCAGGAGGGGTTTTTAGTAAAGACTATAGCCATGAGTTTCAGGTATTAATTGATTCAGGAGAAGATAAAGTTGTTCATTGCCAAAAATGTGATTTTGCTCAAAACAGAGAAATTTGCCATCTTGATAATAGGGGTCAATGTCCCCGCTGTGGTTCGGAAATAGTAATCAGTAATGCTATTGAGGTTGGTAATATTTTTCATCTGGGTACACGTTTTTCTGATGCTTTAGGCCTTAGCGTGACAGACGAGAGCGGAAAACCAGTGCCAGTTACCATGGGCAGTTACGGCTGGGGACCCTCCAGGGTGATGGGAACAATAGTTGAGGTGCATCATGATGAGAGAGGAATAATTTGGCCGGATACTGTAGCCCCCTATAAAATTTCCTTAATAGGACTGGATATGGAATTGGAAAATGTTAGGCGTAAAGCTGAAAAAGTATATAAATTATTTGGGGTGGAAGGGATTGAAGTGTTATTCGATGATAGGGTTGGACCTTCGGCAGGCGAAAAATTTGCAGATGCTGATTTAATTGGTATACTTTACAGAGTGGTTATTTCCAAAAAAACAAAAGATAAATTAGAAGTAAAAAAAAGATCGGAAAAAAATACCCATTTTATGACTTTAGAACAATTAATTGATATATTGACCAGGCACAAATTTAGTTAAAAATCCGCAGGTGTCTGCTCATTCCACCCCAAGGGTGGAAGTGACAAAATAATCTCTAATGCAGAAGATGAGATACATCGGTTACACATCTAAGGTGTAGTATCACTTTAGGGAGGTGATTTTAAAACCGATGTTAAAAACTAGTTGGAGACCCTACAAAAACTCATATTTTACTTCCAAAG
>JACQIX010000028.1 GCA_016198275.1 Candidatus Daviesbacteria bacterium
ATTTATCAAACACATCAATCTGGACTGTTTTATCACAACCAGGATCAGGGAAAAGTATTTCCTGTCTTGCCCCCCAGTCTTCCCTGATTACATCTACCCCTTTACATTCATTCAACCAGCCATTACAGACAAACCTGACTATAGAGGCCGGACTTCCTATCAGACCGGCATTATCACAATAACCTGCAGTTGGGTCACAGTGGCCAAACCGGCAATTTCCATCAGGGTCATAATTAACTCCGCTTGGATCACCGCACAAGTTGGTATACCAGCCATTACCATAAGGTAAACCTACATTGGCAGCACTAACTTTACTTGGCAAAAGGAAAATCATGGAGGTAATAAAGGTAATGACAAAAAGACTTAATTTTAAAATAGTCATATAATCATCATGTGCTATTTGGCCGGAATAATCAACACAACCAAATGGAACGAAAGTATCTGATCCGATATTCCCGATATCCTCAAAAACTGACCCATTCGATTACACTCAGGGTCTATGATATATTTATTGTATGGTATCAGAGGATAAGCTGGTAGTCTTTTTAAACTTACAACAAATTGTTTTAGACATTGAGGAAGGTACTAAATTACTTGAGCTGTTTTTACCTCAGGCTTTGGACAAATTAATTTCAGTTGGTTACCCCTATATTTTCTTATCTGCAGTATTTATTGACTCGGAAGGGAAAATTAACCAGACCTTTTTTACAGACAAAACTAACAGCTCAATTAAGGAAGCTATGAAGGAGGAGAATCTATTCCAAAGGGGGAGCGAGTGGGAGATGAAGGTAATGTATGGGGAGGCGGCAGTTGTCTCAAACATAGATTATTTTATTAATTCATCCTACCTGCAAATTTCTCAAATTCATTCAATGCTAATTTTGCCGGTACAACAAAGGCGGAAGTTGACAGGAGTTTTAGTTTTGGGAAGGGGCAAAAATGCAGAACAGATTGATTCAGAAGAGATTGAATTTGGAATGATGATAACAAGGCTGATTGATCTGGCATTTAGATTGGAGGATACTGAGCGTTCTTTAACCAAAATTACCAAGCAGGTTTATGAAATGAACGCTAAATTGCATCAACTGGACAAACTTAAGGATGATTTTGTCTCCATTGCCTCCCATGAACTACGTACGCCAATGACAGCCATCCGTTCATATGTTTGGATGGCTTTGCATAAGCCTGATATCCCCTTATCTCAAAAACTGGAAAGATATTTATACAGGACTTTGGTTTCCACAGAAAGGTTGATTAATTTGGTCAATGATATGCTAAATGTTTCCAGGATTGAATCAGGCAGTATTGAGATTGATCCAAAGTCTTTTGACATGGTAACTTTGGTTGGAGATACCATGGAAGAGATGCATGCCAAAGCTGATGAAAAAGAAGTAAAACTGTTAGTTTTGGAAAGCCAGATTCCCAAAGTTTTTGCTGATGAAAACAAAGTTCACGAAATCTTACTGAATTTGATTGGTAATGCTGTCAAATTTACCCTGCCGGGCGGCACTGTTTCTGTCAGCTTTTTTTCAGACGGTAAAGTAGTTGAGACTTCGGTCAAAGATTCCGGCGTAGGCATAATCAAAGATGACCTAAATAAACTATTTAGTAAGTTTAGCAGACTTGATAATTCTTATGTTTCCATCTCAACTTCCGGCGGCACCGGGCTGGGGCTTTATATTTCCCGAAGTCTAGTGAAGTTGATGCATGGTACGATCCGTGCCAATTCAGAAGGGACGGGTAAAGGTTCAACATTTACCTTTTCTTTGCCTGTTGCAACCAAGGAAGTGATTGAGAATGCCAATATTTATAAGGTAATGCCCAGAAGTTTGGTTAAGGAGTTGGAACCTGTTGCAATTTAAGATTAGTTTAGATATAAATAAATTGGATGGACAACCATAGCAAAAAAATATTAATAGTGGAAGATGACCAGTTTTTAAGGGAGTTTTATCAGGAACTTTTACAAGACGAGGGATATTTTGTGGATGTTGCCTCAGAAGGGGAAGCAGGTTTATCCAAAATCCAGCAAAATGAGTATAATTTGGTGCTATTGGATATCATGCTGCCAAAAATTGACGGGCTGCAAATTCTGCGGCAATTAAAATCTCATCCGCCTAAAACTCCTAACTTAAACATTGTAGTCTTAACCAATTTAGGCCAGGATTCAATTATCAAAGAGTGTTTTAGTTTAGGAGTAGGAGGTTTTTTAATTAAATCCGCTCTAAATCCGGGCCAAGTGCTTTCTGAAATCCAAAGCTATTTGAATAAACCGTAGAAAATGCAGGATGTTTCCCCTAAAAATTATTTTCCAGGATGAATCTTTGATAATTTTGGATAAGCCCCCAGATTTAGTGGTAGACAGGGCAGAGACTACCAAGGGGATGACTTTGGAAGATTTATTGCTAAAGGATGTTGGTAATAAATTGCCCAGAGGGGGAATAGTCCATCGTTTAGACAAAGACACCTCCGGACTGATAATGGTTGCAAAAACCCCAAAAGCTTTGGAAAATTTACAGGATCAGTTTAAAAAAAGGCTCGTTAAAAAAAAATATTTGGCATTAGTGCATGGATTTTTGATGGAGAGTGGAGTAGTGGAAGGCGCAATTGCCAGAAACCCTAAAAATAGGGAAAAATTTACAGTTATTCCCGGTGGCCGTGAAGCGGTAACGCAGTATGAAATTTTAGAAAGGTTACAGTTTACAGATAGTAGGTTACAGGAAATATTCTCTGATTTTAATAAGATTCAGTTTCGTAAACTCCAAACTATGAACTATCAACCCTATACTCTTTTGGCCGTAAGGCCAAAAACTGGACGGACACATCAAATTAGGGTACATTTAAAATATATTGGCCGTCCAATAGTTGCGGATGAAAAATATGCTGGCCGCAAAGTTTACCGGTTGGATAAAAGATGGTGTCCAAGGTTATTTTTGAACGCTGCCAAAATTGGTTTTTATCATCCAAGCAGCGGAAAGTGGATGGAGTTGGAGAGCCCTATGCCGGAGGATCTAAAACAGGTTTTGGATAAGTTGGACCCAGAATAAAATTTATGGACAATATTTTTGTACAACTTGCTATAATTTTAGGTATATCTTCAGTTTTGGGTTTTCTGGTGGTAAGGCTAAAACTTCCGCTTCTAATTTCTTATCTGATGACAGGACTGGTTATTGCCACCACAGCAATTTTTGATGCCAGAGCTTCTGATGTGTTGCACTTTTTACCGGAAATTGGAATTGCTTTTGTGTTGTTTTTGGTGGGAATGGAGCTTGATCTAAGAGAAATTAAAAATTTGGGTAAACCAATTATCGTTGCCGGCACTTTACAGATTTTAATTACCACAATTGTAGGCTCATCAATTGCTCAGCTTTTGGGTTTTGACGCTGGGGAATCTTGGTATTTGGGAGTGGGGCTGGCTTTCTCATCAACAATACTGATTATTAAGTTGTTACTTGATAAAAAAGACATAACTGCATTGTATGGAAAACTGGCAATTGGCATACTTCTTTTGGAAGATTTACTGGCAGTGATACTTTTGGTAATTTTATCTGTTTCAACTTCTGTTTTAGGGTTAGGTTTGCAATCTGCGTCTCTTCTTTTTACTTTGATTTTGAAAGCGCTTTTATTATTTGGACTAGCACTGCTGCTAAGCAGATTTATTCTTCCCAATGTTTTTAAATCTGTTGCCAAACAAAACGAACTTCTTTTTTTAACTGCCCTGGCTTGGTGTTTTATTTATATTTCATTTGCAATTTTTTTAGGATTTTCAATCGTGATAGGAGCTTTTTTGGCAGGGGTAACGCTTGCCTCATCACCTTTTCATTATCAAATCCAAGGTAGGGTAAAACCTTTGCGTGAATTTTTTGTGGCTCTATTTTTTGTGTATTTGGGCACGCAAGTTAAATTTACCCAGTTTGATAAGATATATCCTTTGACTTTAATTTTTACTTCGTATACCCTTTTAGTAAAACCGACTATTTTTTTGCTGCTACTGGGTATTTTTGGTTTTAGAAAACACACCATGTTTCAAACAGCTTTAAGTTTAACTCACATCAGTGAATTTTCTTTAATACTGCTACTTTTAGGTTTTAAATTAGGAGTGGTTAGTCAGGAAGCTTTAACAACAATTGCTTTAAGCGCAGTTTTATCCATGATTACTGCTTCAGTCATGATTACTCACGCTAGTATCATTTATAAAATATTAAAAAGAGAAATTGGATTTTTTGAGAGAAAAAATTTCAGGCATTTCCTGGAACAAGGCAAGGAAGAAGGACAATTTTTAAAAGGCCATGCGGTGATAATTGGAGGCCATAGGGTAGGAGGGAATATTGTAAAGCTTTTTCAGAAAGAAAAAGTTCCCCAAATTGTTTTGGATTTTAATCCCAGGGTAGTGCAAGCGCTTTTAAATATACATATTCCGGTAGTTTATGGGGATATGGGGGATCCTGATATTTTGGATACTTTGGATTTGCAGGATGCCAGGATGGTTATCTCAACAGCCCCAAAATTAGATGACAATAAACTTTTGTTAGAAGAGCTTAGAAACAGGCACATAAATATTCCCACAATTGTTAGGGCTGATACAGAGGAGGAGGCAAAGATTTTATATAAAGTAGGGGCAGATTTTGTGATTGTTCCAGAATTTTTAGCAGGGGATTATTTGGTGGATAGGCTCAAAAACCATTTAAGCGGACAAAGCTTTGAAGAAAGAAGGGAAATTGAGATTGAAAAGCTGGAAAAAAGAAGTTTAGCTTTGGAGTGAAGTTAATGGTTTCTTTTAGGGTTTTACAAAAAGATGGTAAAGCTAGGGCAGGGAAGTTAGAAACTTCGTACGGGGTGATTGAAACCCCCAATTTTATCCCTGTTGGCACCAGGGCCACTGTTAAAGCTTTATCTTCTAAAGATTTGAAACAAATTGGAGTGCAGGTTGTTTTGGCTAACACTTATCATTTAATGCTTAGGCCTGGTGCTGATTTAATAGAAAAAATGGGCGGGCTGCATCAGTTTATGAGCTGGGATCAGCCGGTTATGGCAGATTCCGGAGGATTTCAGGTCTTTTCTTTAGGGGTGGGACTTCAATCCGGGGAAAGTAAGGTTTTTAAAAGTAGGATTGAAGATTTTCAACCTAAACAAAGAGTAAAGTTAGCTAAGGTAACTGAAGAAGGAGTAACTTTTTACTCCCACCTGGATGGGTCCAAGCATTTTTTGGGACCGGAGCAATCAATTAAAATTCAAAAACAACTGGGAGTTGATTTAATGGTGGCTTTTGATGACCATGAGTCAATAACCCAAACCAAGGAGGAGATGCTCAAGTCTTTAGAATTAACAGAAAGATGGGCCCTCCGCAGTAAAGAATCTTATAGGGTGCATGTGGATGATCGTACACATATACGTCCGTTGCTGTATGGAGTTGTACACGGAGGTTTGCAGAAAGATTTGAGGATTCGTTCCGCCCTTTTTACGGATCAACATTTTGAGGCTTTAGCCATAGGTGGGATTTACGGAGAAAGAAAGGATTTGTATCAAATTATTGATCTTGTGGTAACTAATACTTCTGATGAAAAAATCAGACACCTTTTGGGGATAGGGGAGGTGGTGGATCTTTTTGAGGCCATAGAGCGGGGGATTGATTTATTTGATTGTGTTGCCCCCACGAGAAGGGCCAGAAACGGCTCAATTTATATTCTGCCTAAAAATGGCGGATCAAACAAAAATAGCTTTACTCTTAATATTGCGCTTGCCAAATTTTTTGCAGACCCAAAGCCATTAGATCCAAGTTGTTTATGTTATACTTGTCAAAACTTTTCCCGTAGCTATTTGGCATATCTGTATAAATCCGGCGAGTTGTTGTACCATTTTTTGGCCACTTACCACAACGTTTATTTTATTATCAATTTAGTTGCAAATATTAGAAAATCCTTGCAAGAAACGCAATTTACTAAATTAAAGAAAGAGTGGCTGAGGTAAACCTTCAGCCACTCCAAATTATACTATATCTTAGACTACAGGTGCTGCTCCTCCGCCTTGACTTTCGGAACTTGGTCCAGGACCTCCTGTCATTGGTGTACAGCTGCAGGAGGCTTCTCCTTTGCCGCAACTCATACAATTGCCGCTCTCTGCTGCGTTGCCGCAGGTGACGCATTTTTGCTGAGAAGATTCCGGCATAGGTTGATTGCTTTCAGAAGACTCTGGTGGAGTATTAGTATCTCCCATTGGGGCAGCAGGTTCAGATGGAACACCACCCTGGTTGCTGGGATTGTTTTGGTCATCCATATAATATTTCACCTCCCCTCATAACCTTTTAAGTTTATACGAATAAAGCTTGCCAGGTCAAGTATGAATTAGATAAACTATATTTGTATATGTGGAAAAAGTTAGGGGTTCAAAGAAAGGCTAAAAAGAAAATTAAGCTGGCTTTAATTGTTTTAGGTTTGGTGATAGCGGTGATAATTTTGGGCCAGATTGCAAATTTTGCCAAAATCCTTGTTAGTCCGTGGGGATTATTAACCCCGGTTAAAAAATATAACTGGAATCCAAAGTTTAACCTTAATTTAGTTGTTCATACCAATTCTACTTCCGTGCTTTCATATAATCCTCAGGAGGGAAAAATAATCATTATCAACATTCCTGACCAAACTTTTATGGAGGTGCCCGGCGGATTTGGCAAATGGCAGCTTGGAGCTGTGTATGGGCTGGGGAAAAATGAATTATTAAAAAAGACCATGATGAATTATTTAGGGCTGCCAATTGACGGTTTTTTGGATTTTACCCCTCCTTTTAAAAATATAAAAGAAATACTTGGAATATTGAGGGGTAATCCAATTTCTTCTCTCCAGCTGTTGCCAAACTTAAAGTCTGATTTGACCTTTTGGCAACTGATCCGTCTTAAGTTTGGTTTAGCATCTGTCCGCTTTGATAAGATTATTGAACTAAACTTGGACCAGCTTGATGTTTTAGAAAAGTCGGCTCTTTTGGATGGGAGTATTATATTTAATACTGATTTGGTTAAGTTAGATACCTATTTGACGGTTTTAAAAGACTCTGTCATTGCCAAAGAAAATAAAAGTATAGCTATTTTTAATGCCACCACTCAGCCACAACTTGCCAATAAATGGGCCAGACTGGTTACCAATTTGGGAGCCAATGTGATTATTACTGCCAATGCCGGCAAAACTTTACAAAAAACAGAAGTATCAGGTCAAAAATCAGCTACACTTGAGAGATTTAAGCAAATATTTGATATAAATGATAAAATTAGCCAAAGTAATGAAGGAGAAACATCCCGCGCTGAAATAAATTTACTGGTGGGAGAAGATTACGCAAACTAATTTTAATGATTCTTTGGCTGCTGCTTTTTTTATTAATCATTGCCATTTCCTTTTTTTTAGCTCTCGGGTCAATGAGGGATTATCCTCAAAACCCTGATCAATCAATTGATTATAGTTTGTTTCTGATCCGCCAAACTAACCACTTTAATCAGCAAAATTTGGAGTTAATTTGCCAGGATGCATCTAGGGAAAAAGCAATAATCAGCCTGGAAAGGTTGTTTAAAGGCGGGGAGAGTGCGTCGGTGGTATTTGGACCCAAAAAAATACTGGCTGATTATGAAGAAAAATTGGGACTTTTGGAGCTGGAGGATTATGTAGAAAGTTTGGATCAGGAGAAAATTTTAGCCAGTGAGGTGGATATGAAAAACCCCACAAAAATTAATTTGCCAAAGCTTGAAAGAAATGAGCAAGTTTGGTGCCAGGTGGTGATTGGGCCTGAATTTAAAACTCAAATACGCATTTGCGTTTATGCCAGTGATCCAATCAGAAGAAAACAAATTTTTCAGGCTCTGCTGGATTTATCATCAGGGCAGATTATTAAACTGCCGGTGCCTTACTCCAGTAATCAGCTTTTAATTTTTTACCAGTTGAGAAGTTTGGGTATGACTAAAAACCGTCAAAAGCCTAAATTAAATGAGGCAGCAATTTTAGAACTGATCAAAGTCTAAACGTCTTGTTCTTCTTCCGGATTATCTTCTTCAGCTTCATTGTTATCCAATACGGTGACAATGTCTTTGGTAGTAAAATTGGGTGAATATTCCAAAAATGACGGTTGTTTTTTAAAGCGCTTGCTTCTGAAGACCTCTTTAATCAGCACGGATAAGCTGTTTACTTTAATGGATTTAATAAAGAGCTGGTATTTATTGCCGCCTTTTATTAACCTGAGCAAATGGTAACAGATATCATCCGGCAAAACCCCCAAATAATTTCCTTCCATATCCACGATATTGATCTTCCTAATTTTGATTACCATTTTTACTTCCATGCCGCAAAAAATTACCGATAGTTTTTGCGGTTCAGCCACTTTTAAAAGACTTATGATTTTGGTTTTGCCGGGTTCTTGTAAGAATAGTGAGGGAGAAAGTTTGGTGTGCCCGTTAGATATAAAACTTTGGCCGTTTGCTTTAAAGGATTTAATGATTTTTAAGTTTTTGATGGCAATGGGGTTGTATGGATCAAACTTTAAAGCAAGGCAATAATATTTCTTGGCCAGATTAATTTTACCCAGTTCCATATAAGCCCGGGCCTGGCGGTTTAGGGCATCCACATTTTGGGGTTCTGTTTTGATGATTTTTCTATTAATTTTTAAAGCCTCTTCCCAGTTGGAAGATAGAGCTGCCTCGATGGCTTTTTGGTAAATACTGGAGAATTGGAAAGGATAGCCCATCTAAGGGAAAAAGTATAAATAAGCGCAAGTTGCTTGTCAATCTTTCGTATTTTATTTGTCTGCTATTTTAAGTCTTAAATTGTGGTAAAATTTTAAGTTATGTCAGGTCATTCTAAATGGTCAACCATCAAGCGGCAAAAAGGGGCCACTGATATTAAAAGAGGACAAACCTTTACCAAGGTAGCAAATGCCCTAACCATTGCGGTAAAATTAGGCGGCTCTGCTGATCCGGATTCTAACCCAAGGTTGAGAATAGCCATGGAAGAGGCAAAAGCTGTTAACATGCCTAAAGATAATGTTACCCGGGCCATAGACAGAGGGATGGGGAGACTGCCTGGTCAGGTTTTGGAGGAAGTGATTTTTGAAGGTTTTGGTCCGGGCAAAGCAGCTTTTTTAATTGAAGCAGTCACAGATAATAAACTAAGAACTTTGCAACTGGTTAAAAATTTATTTGAAAGATCTGGCGGAAATTTGGGTGGGACAGGCAGTGTATCTTATATGTTTGGAAGATTAGGGGAGATGAGGATAAAAAGTAAAGGTCGGGGTATGCAAATGGAGATGTTGGAGTTAATAGATTTAGGGGCCACGGATGTAGAAGATTTCATGGAAGAAAATATACAGAAATATTTAGTATATACAGAAGGATCAGAACTAAATATTATGAGTAATAAAATTACTCAAGTGGGGTATGAAGTGGAAGAGGCTAAGTTAGTTTATAAACCAACAACGGTGGTAGAGATTAAAGATCCTGATGTAGTAAGAAAAGTTTTGGATTTTACCCAAAAATTGGAAGAATTGGAAGATGTGCAAAAAGTCTATGCCAATTTTGATATTATGTGAGAAGTTAATGAGTTAATAATATGATTATACTTGGAATTGATCCTGGGACAGCTACTACTGGATACGGAGTTATTAAAATCCCTGATGATATTTTGAGCAGGGAATTTGAATATGGTATTGAACTAATAGATTATGGCAACATTTTTACTCCAAAGGATAAACCAATGCCGGAAAGACTTTGGATGTTACACAGACAGCTTAGTAAAATAATCGAGCAATACCAGCCAAATCAAATGGCAGTGGAAATGCTTTTTTTTGGGGCCAATTTAAAAACAGCCATCATGGTGGGACAGGCTAGGGGAATAGTGTTAATGTCAGCAGCCAGGTATACTCTACCTATCAGTGAATATACCGGTTTGCAGGTTAAACTGATGGTAGCTGGAGCGGGGCGGGCTGATAAAGAACAAGTCCACCAGGGAGTGAGAAAGTTTTTAGGAGGCAAAAACGGCAAACGGAAAAGACTGAAGGTCAATTGGGTAGGGGGGCATTTGGATGATGCCACTGACGCACTTGCCATAGCCATCTGTCATGTGCTTAAATTAGTCAGCAAATGAAGAAGGTAATCCTCAGTAAAAGACAAAAGATTATCCTAACCGCAGTGTTATTAACTATAGGACTGCTATCAACGCAATTGGCTGATTTTAATTTAAGGTTTAGGTTTATTGTGGGGCTTTCTGTAGCTGCCTATATTCTTTCCCTTTGGTCCCTTTGGGAGGGGTTAAATTTTACCAAGGTGGTAATTTTGATGATTTTGCCTACTTTTTTTACAGCAGCTGTGGCCAGTTTTTATTTCCTGCTGCCGGTTCGCTGGCTAACTAGATTGCCGGTGGCTTTGTCTTTTGGGGTGATGTTTTATTTGTTGCTTTTGGCCCAAAATGTTTTTAATGTGGCTGCCATCAGGACTATTCCTTTATACAGGGCTGCCTCAACAGCAGCTTTTTTGTTTACTTTGCTGTCAGCTTTCTTTATTTATAATGTCATTTACGCTTTTAATTTATTGTTTTTATGGAATGGGCTGGTAGTTTTTTTAGTCAGCTTTCCCCTGATTTTGCAGGTTATCTGGTCTATCCAGATGGAGGATAAAGTTTCCACGGCAGATTTGGTTCAAAGTTTCATTTTGAGTTTGATTCTGGGGGAGTTGGCTTTGAGTTTTTCTTTCTGGCCGATAAAAACCACCATTTGGTCTTTGTCTTTATCTTCAGCAATGTATGTTTTGTTAGGATTGACTACATTAACCTTGAAGGGTAGGGGGAATGTCAAGATGACCTGGGAATATTTGGGGATAGGGATATTGGTTTTAATAATTTGTTTTATTGCCACTTCCTGGGCAGGGTAATTAGATTTTTAAATCAATTCAAACAAAGAATAGAGGAGCGTCTATAGTGAGTTCAGTCGAACTGTGAAAACTATTCCCAAATTTCGTGAAAAGAATAGATGATATATTTTGATATATTTGACATAAACAATGTGGAAAACTATAGGGTTTAGTTCTTTGAACTAAGCCCTGCGATAACTACGCTTCATATTGAGATCGTTGTCTCAATATTCGCTCCGTTATCTAAGAGATTTTTTGTGCTTCTCTGGCGATGGATGTCAAATATTGCTAATAATACCGAAAATACCCGAAACTATTTGGGAGAAGAGGTTACTCCCTCCTTGCCCGGGAGCAATAGTAAGTATAGTGCTCAATTGACAATTATAATCTGTTTCTTTTGACTAATATTGATAATGTGCTATTCTCCAATTTTTTCTGTCCTACCCTATATCTTTTTGATGTCGGACAATATTAGAAGTATGTAAATTGAGGGAAGTGACCTTAAATTATTAAATCAATCAATTGTGCCAAGATATGAAAAATTTTTAATAATTTTTAATTGAATTTAAATTCAATATTTCCCTCTGAATTTTAATGTTTTCTAAAATCTTTTTCATATCCTTAAATTAAAAATATCAATAAGGAGTTTAGGTTTCTGCAAAGCCTTAAACTTTAAATAATCTTATTGGTGCTTACCTCCCCTGATCAGCCGTTTTTAGGGCATTGTAGGGCTTTGAAGCTAAACAGCCTCAATCAACTGTGAAATTTCTTACTGAGGGTAAAATTGGTTAACTTGGCACACTAAAAAGCACCATTCTACCCATGACTTCGCTCTATGAAAGGGTAGCTCCTTTAACCCTAATCAGACTTGACAGGTCCTGACTAGGCATTGTATTATGAGTATAATCAACCTTATACTCAGTATGGACTCACGCTCGCCACAAGCTCAGAATAAAAA
>JACQIX010000027.1 GCA_016198275.1 Candidatus Daviesbacteria bacterium
ATTTATCAAACACATCAATCTGGACTGTTTTATCACAACCAGGATCAGGGAAAAGTATTTCCTGTCTTGCCCCCCAGTCTTCCCTGATTACATCTACCCCTTTACATTCATTCAACCAGCCATTACAGACAAACCTGACTACAGAGGCCGGACTTCCTATCAGACCGGCATTATCACAATAACCTGCAGTTGGGTCACAGTGGCCAAACCGGCAATTTCCTTGAGGGTCATAATTAACCCCACTTGGATCACCGCAGAGGTTGGTATACCAGCCATTACCATAAGGAAGTCCTACATTGGCAGCACTAACTTTAGCCGGCAGAAGGAAAAGTATGAAGGTAATAATGACTAAAAAACTTGATTTAAAAATAGCCATGTTTTTATTATTTTACAAAATCTGCAGCAGAAAAGTTAGCTACTTTCCATCCCTCATCCGTCAGCCTGTTAAATAAAACAAATTTAAAATTGCCGCCATTTAATTGGGTAGACGGTTCTCTGCTGATAGTGGCAATTAAACCGCCTTCTTTGATTGAAGGTAATTTAGTCACCTCTCCGCCCACAAAATAATAATTTGCCCGTATCCCCCTTACATCATTGGCCAGGGATAAAACTGTTAAATCATCATTAGGCCTGGATAAAATTTTAACATCACCGTCAAAGGAAGCATAGATTTTGCTATTTTTAGCAAGTTTCCCGGAAGCAGAACTGGAAGTGGCGGTAAAGTTACAAAAATCAGCAACTGGGCAAACAAAAGGACCTTTCTGAAGATCGGGATTAACCACAAATTTGCTCTTTGAAGGTTCCGGGGCTTGAGTTTTTAAAAACCCTTTTCTAAAAACAAGAAAGCCTATGATTGACAGTGTTATTAAAGCAATCAAAAAGCCTATTTTTAAAAATTTCCCTTGAGAGTTGGTAACAGCATTGATAATTTTGGGATTTTGTAAATTATTTGTTTCAGTTTCATTCATTAATTTATTTTCCTTTTAGTGTTGCAGAAGGGGAGGAGGTTGTTGGTTGGGCTGTAACTGAATAGTGGATGGAAGTGACCCTAAATTGTCCGTCCTCCAGCTCCAGAACAAAATTGGCAGTATTGTCCGGTTCAATGCTGTTCACTCCTTCGAAAGCTTGAGGGATTGGTTGATTTGGGTCCCTTTTAAAAACTGTTAATTTTTTGGAGGCGGGAAATTGAGCAGATTGGCCGTTATTTGCTTTAATGGTAATTTGCTGGCCGGAAACTTGGCTAACAGTTCCTTCAATGGTAGCAAGCTGGTTTTTAAAGAGAGTGCTGGCTTTTTCTATCTTAGTGCCCAATGGCTGGTTAAATCTTAAAATTGGCAGAAAATTGAAAAGTACCCCTAGCCCTACGCCTAAAATAAAGCAAGCTATTGGTATAAGCACCTTTTGGACAGAAATCCCCATAACTCCATTATCAGTAAGGCGGTAGTTATTGTCAACTGGACGATTGAGGGTAAATTGGATACAATAGAGAGATGATGGATGGTCGTAAAATCGTGCTTAATGCGGATCAGCTGCGCAAAGGTGAAAGCAAAAGTACAAATTTACAGGTCAAAAGAAATGATATCTTTATTGTTTTAGATAATGTTTTGGATACTTACAATATTGGTGCCATTTTCAGGTTGGCTGATGCGGTAGTTGCCAAAAAAGTTTATTTATGCGGGGGTACTGAGGCCCCTCCTAATTCCAGGATTAAAAAAGCCTCCATTAATACCACAGAATGGGTGGAATGGGAGTATTGCGAATCAGCGGTAGAAGCGATCCAAAGAATCACCTCCGAGGTATGCCCAGTACAAATAGTTGCTATAGAACAGAGTACAAAAAGTGTTCAATACGATAAGTTTAAATATACACTGCCTTTAGTTTTGATTGTGGGAAATGAGACAACAGGAGTATCAAAAGAGGTGTTAAAACAGGCTGATAGGATTGTGGAACTGCCGATGTTTGGAGTAAATAAAAGTCTTAATGTCATGGTTAGTTTGGGGATAGTGTTATATGAAGTGATTGAGAAAATTAACAATTGACAAACGTATTACGTTTTGATAAAGTGTAATACATATGCAAACAACAGTAAGCACAAAATACCAAGTGGTTATCCCCAAAGAAGCCCGTAAGAAGATTAAAATTAAGCCAGGCCAGAAAATGGATGTAGAAGTAGTAGAGAATCGGGTTACTTTTTCTCCTGCTAGGGTTGCAAAACCAATGGAGTATTATTATAAAAAACTAGGAGGTATCTGGGAGGGTGTAGATATTGATAAATACTTAGAGGAAGAGCGTAATTCTTGGGATGACTAACTTAAAATCTTCATCAAAAATCAGCCTTGATACTAATATATTAATTTCTGCTTTAAAGAGGAATCACCCAAAAAATGAAGCTGCAAGAGAATTGATAGAGCAAATTAAAAAAATCAAGCCATTTGTATTTATTTCAGTATTGGTGATAGAGGAATATCTTATTCATGTATACAAACAAAAACAGGAAAAACAGATTCCCAACATTTTAAATTTTATTACCCTGGAAGGATTATGCAGTGTGATAGATGTTAACAGACAGATCGCTATGTCAGCGGCAAAACTTAGGGTAATGTACCTAAGTCTTCGAACTCCAGATGCCATACATTTAGCTTCAGCAATTGAATCAGGAGCAGAAACGTTTATCACTACAGACAGGAAGATTCCCAGGAAAATTGGTAAATTAACTGTCAAAGTTTTATCTTAGGTTTGAACTAGAGTATAACCTACTTTTTTGTGGTTTTCGATGATGTAGCCTTGGTTTTTGATAAAGGGATGTTTCCTTAGCCTGTAAATTAGCGCGTCTAAAGCCCAATCAGTAACTCCTTGGCCATTTTCTCCCCAGACTTGGGTAAATATTTCGTCTTTACTGACAGTTTTACCCCAGTTGTTTCTGAGTAATTTAAAAAGTCTGGCTTCTTTGATAGGTAGTTTAACTTGGATGTTTTCTTTTATATATTGAGACAAAAGGGGAGTAAAGATTTGGAAGTTGGAATTTATGACCATGCCTATTCCCAATAGATAATCATCTGCCTCGTTGAGTGATTTACCCAGGGCAATTTTTTGCAGCTCTCTCCTTTGAGAATAGTTTAAAAAATCGGTTAATTCCTTAAGTTGCAGTTTAACAAACTGATCGAGTAGTAAGTTTGATTGTTTTTGAGAGCGGCGTAGGATTTGCAGCAATTGAAAGTGACCGCCAGACAGTTTAATCAGATTATCTAAAATTGCTTTGGCAGTAGGCCTGAGGGGTTCAATTGTCAAAAGTTTTCTTAAATCAGCTTCACAGTAAGGTTTAAAATATAGGTTCTCTGAATAAAAGTTTATGTTTCCGCCAGTGATTGCCTGCGGAGCAATTTCATATAACGGTTTAATTGAGGTTAGTATTAGTACAATCTTGCCCGCTTCGTCGGAGCGCAAGCGAGGCGAGCCTGTTTGGATTGTGGATATGGTCTGTAAATTAGATAAAAAATTAGTATCAAACTCACTTTTTAATTGGTCAAACCTGCTAAAAATGACTACCACTTTTCCATATTTGTCAGCCAAATCCTTTAAAATCTGTTTAGTTTCTATAAAAACCTGTTCATCAGATTTGTTAGCAGGGTTTCCTCCTGCCTCCCTTAAAAACATTCATCTGAGTTTGTCTGGAAAACCACTTGGCTCCCAGGATGAACCTACTATGGTCATCAATATTTCCTATTAGGTAAGCATCAGAACCTCCATTAAGGAGTGGAAAATACATCTTTCCCTGGATATCTGCCTGCCACAGATCATTAGGCTCTTTAGCTACAAACCTAACTATTGGTTTTAGTCTTTCAACATTTAGCTGGTTTAATCCATGCTCCACCCAGATCTGTTGTACCCTTCTTACTCCCACAGCCTGGATATTAGTTAACTCCAAAACTTTCCTGGCTGATCTCCATAAACCCTTATTCTTGGTATTTATGACATCCAAAAGTCCCTTTTTAGTCAGTTTGTAATTGTTGCTGTGTCTCCCATCCTTAAGAGTGTTTAGTCCACCTTTTGTAACCTTATCTTTATACCGGTAAACAGTTAATCTTTTACATCCAAGTAAATCTGCAGCTTCTTTAGTAGTTAATTTACCTTTTAGAAATTTTCCTATGATCTGTTGCTTAAACTCTAAATTCTGTTTTATCAATTTTCTCACCCCCTTATCCTTCAGGAAGTGAGTGTAACAATTCAGATTTCGTTTATATGTAACATTTTAAATTTCGCTTAACAATTAAGCGAAGAGTATCTAGGCCACGATAGATCCAGTACGGTTTAACTAACTATTAAAGGTTCATATAATGGCTGCTATATGCGAGCCTTTAAAATACTTCCGGTGGAGATGAAGGTTAAGGATTTTAACCTGTCTAAAGA
>JACQIX010000029.1 GCA_016198275.1 Candidatus Daviesbacteria bacterium
CTCACTACTTGAGAATTTCCTAAGGCTTGAAAGCATTCTTTTCACCCCCTTCAAGCCTTTAATTCTACTAAAGATTGGATATGCTCTGGCGTAGTGATCCAAACTACTTAATGTCGCATATGTATTTTAACTTTTTCACCCCAAGTTCAATATTGACTATTACTAGAATAGGATAGATACTGGATTTAGAGAGTATTTTAGATGAATAAGAAAAAAGTATTTATTATTCTAGCTGTCGTTCTTGTTTTATTGGTTGGAGGATTCTTAATGTTTCGGAGTACGATGCAAAAAGTTCTCTATGATCCAATAGAAAACAATTCATTAGGTAGACCAATTCTCACTTATAGAATGTCCCTTGCCAAAATTAGCCATGAAAAGCTGGATCCTGCTCTTCAAAAATATTACCCTCTGGTCCTTAAGGATGGTTTATATCTGGAAAATATATCCCAAGGATCCTTTCCAAACAATTTAAGACCTTTAGATGCTGATGGAAAAACTACCGTAACTGTTGTTAAAGCAGGCAGAGGCATTTATACCTATCCCTATAACGAATCTTTCTTAAAAATGCATGTTGAGCAGTCAACAGAGCAAAATTTTGATAAGGATAAACAAACAATCTTGAATTACTTGGAGAGCCTAGCTAATGATACAAACAGTCGTCTGGATAAAGTGGGAAAAGAGACTTATAAGGGTATTGAGTATTATTCAGTAGATAGTAAAGCTTTAAGAACTGGAGGAACTATTGGTATATCTGAAATATTCTTCCCCAAAGAACAAATGATTGCCACAATCTACTTCTTTAACCAAAACCCAGGAAAAGAATCCTATAAAACCTTGCAAGAATACAAAACTTTAAAGGTTAAATTCATTCAAACAATAATTGATTCAGCAATCTAGTCACTTAAAAACGTTCTCAGCTTATTTGTAAAATCAACTTGGTCATAGTTCCTTTTAACAAAATCAGATACATAATATTTTTCAGGTAATTGTTCTAAGGGGATATTATTTGGCAAATAGCCTAATTTATATAGTTCATTTACAGAGTATCCAGGCATGAAAAGCGCCAGATTTAGAGGGACTGCATTAGGTTTAACTCTACTCGCACTTTTGGCCAACTCATTGGTGCAGTTGCTTGTTAAGGTATTATAAAACCTTGGTTTGGTTTCTAGACTGTGGGTTTGTTCAGCCAGTTGTAAAAATAACTGTTTTGCTCCATTACTCGAAATTTTAAGTGGATACATATAAAGTTTGTTATCTTCATAAATCACTCTCCTAATTGTCTCGTCAGATTCTGTGCTCCAAATATAAATTAGTTCATATTGGTTAAAAGCTCCTATAAAAGCATCATATTTTTCACCTTTCTCCCGCCTTGCTTCTACAGAAACAGCTAACGGAGATTCATTCTTAAAATCAAAAACAAAATAAGTATGAGCCACAGCCTTAAATTTTCCAAATGGTTCCACCAAAAACCAGACTTTATCTATATTATTAATATCCACTGTTTTATTAATATAGTTTGTTGAAGCAATCTCTTTTGGCTTAAAATGGAAATCTCTAATATTTTGAACTTTGACTATATTGTTGTTAATCTGAATTGAAGGTAGAGTTTTTTGCCCAAATTCCCAATCCCGGTTATTGCTGGGTTGGAGAACAAAAAAAAGATAAATTAGCCAAGCAGTCAGGATAAGAAGAAGACAAACAAATAATTTTTTTAAATATTTTGACGATAAAGGTACCTTTTTCTTCATATATTCATTGTACTATTGTTGTGGCTTTTTGATACTTCTAATATTGTGTTAGTCTTAAAGAAAGTATGAAAATTAGCTTTCGCTTACATCGATCTATTCAGATCAAACTTGGAACTTATTTAGTCCTCCGCTCTAAAGACCAATCACTTGATATTTTAGAAAAAACTTTACAGCTACTGAAGTTGGATTTTCTCTTTCAAGGTGATAGACTTGTTATTAATAAAACTAAAACCGAGGTTAAGTTGACCAAATTTGCCAACTTGACTATTGTTAATTTAAGGTTGTATAGTGAGAACGATCAGAAAGAGAAGTACTTAAGAACTGTGCTGATAAAGTACTTGAGTTAACTATAAAATTAATATGTATAATGAAAAAATTCATACAGAAATAGACATTGATGCACCTGTATCTAAGGTATTTGAGTTCTTAACTGACCCTAATAATATCCCCTTAATCTTACCGGGCTTGAAAGAAAATTATGACATCCCAGAACTTCCAATTAAAGAAGGATCAAAATGTCAAGTTCCGTTCTGAAAGTAGGGGCAGTGTGAACGGGAATCAACATTTTGATCCTCCTTTATTGGTAAATAGCCACAATACGCCTAGAATTCCATTTGAACTTGCAATAACTCTACCTAAACCGAGATATGAAAGAAACATTATGCAAAGAGATAAAGTGGGAAGGATAGTGCATTCAAAACCGCCGGAGATGCTTATATAGAATAATCAGGGTATAATTAGCCACTGTTAATAGTAATAAAGCTTCAAAAGTAATATATTGGAGTTATATGGATAATCGAGGTGGTGGAGATATGGAAAGAGATAGACCTGGTCCTAATTTAATTACTCAAAAAACACCAGAGCAGCTAAAGACTCAATTAAAGCAAACTAATGTTTTTAGAATAACTAGCCAGGAAACAACCCCATTTAACCTTACACAAGCTGAGAATACCCCATTGAGGAGCCATCCAGACTATCCTCAGCATGTTGCTTCACTTAGAGCTTTAAGGAGATTTCAACACGGACATTTACAAGAACTTCAATCAAATCCTGAAAACCTAGCAGTTGAAACACCTTTTTATACTCATAACTTTGATCCTAATCTTGCAAAGTTAGTGTTAGACCGATTAGAAACTAAACATGGATTTGAGCGCCGAATTGAACCTGAAACTATTGCTCAAGCTGCTAGGGATGAGACCGCATTTAATGATTTACTACAAGATACTATTGGTAGAGAGCATCAAAATACTGCTAATAATTTCGCCTTATTAGAAAATGCTGTTCCTGATGAAGTAATGGGACGAGGACTACAGAACCTATTTGACACCTTAAATGGTCATTTTAGTCTTTCGCTTATTTCCAGGAGAGTAGGATATGCAACGGTTTTAAAATATGTTCCTAGAGATGTAATAAGAGAAGATTTCAGAGAAATAGCGGAGGGAAAAAGAAATGATCCCAAAAGATCAACAGATAATGGTAGCTTTCTTCATGAGATTAATGACATTCAAGATATAGACTTGCTATTCACCCCAGGAGAATTACATGGTTTGGCTAGGACTTTTGTGGAAAATGCGACCTACTTCTATCTTGATGATAAAGATATTGACCCTCTCTTAGAAAAAGGAATTTTAGATAGTGAGTTAATAGAAAAAATGGTATTTCAGTCAGTAAAAGGGATGGAATCTTTGTATTTAGCATTTAAATTACTTCCTCGTACTTCTATTACAAAAGAACAAATGCATGATGCGCTAAAAGCTTCATTCAGTGATCCAGCCAACTGTAGAAGAGTGACTCAATTACGTCAGGCAAGAGATTATCTATCAGAAGAAGAGAGATTTGAAGTGGCTAGACTTGCTCTGCAGAGAGATCCTAATCTTGGTTATCTTGGAGGAGATTTAGAAGCACAATTTAGCGAGGCGCACTGGTATGAACTTATGCAAATTATTGTTAATAACCCTCAACTAACGTGGTTTGATGACACAAGGCAGTTGATTGTTTACTCTAAAACTCTTCAACTAGAACAGAGAAGAGAGCTATTTGATCAGCTATTTACCCATTGGGAAAGAAGAAAAGAAGAAATGGAAGTTGCTGGAAAAGACGTTTATAAATATCGCGTTGGGGTACAACCAATGTTTGATCGTGGTCAAGATTCAGACGATTTAAAAGACATGATGGAAAAGTATCCAGAGGAAGGAAGGTCAGCATTTGCAGCTAGAATTCTCAGACATGTTCTTCCACATCAATTTCGTCATACTTTCCATGGACTTATCAAATATTTTGATAGTGATACTTTGATTGGAGTAGTTAATGAAACTTTAGCAAAGGGTCCAAGCGAGCAACTTACTGAACTTCTTTGGAATTTAAGAGATTGGATAAATAGGATTGATGAGAAACAAGTTTTTAGTTTCTGCGAGAAGGTTGCTGTAACTCTTCCAGAATACTTTGCGGATAGTCACCACTTGTGGCAAGTAGCTCAGAAAATTACTCCGGAAGATTTTCAAGCTCTGTCTACCAAGGTTGCATTTGAGAATCCTTTTGGATTATTTGAAACTACAGATGAGATCAATATACCTATTGATGAACAGACCATAGTTAGTTTAGCACTTTCTAATGAACAAAAAATTGGTTTTGCTCCAAAAACTCTTAAAGCAATTTTCCAACAGATTCTTAGTAAAGATGGGAAAAATAAAGGTGTTTCTGTAAAAGAAGGAGCTTATCTTTATCAAAAGATACAGGGAATTCAAAGGGCTGGATTAGAACAAACAGTGAAGGCTATTCTATCAAGGGAGAATCTAACAGCTGCTCAAGAACAAGAACTATTGGATATATTTTATGGATATACCAGAATTTTAGATAGAAATAAGGAAGTATTTGCTGGATTAGATTTAAATAACGAGTTAACCTTTGCAGAAGCTAAGGTGTTTTTCTTCAAAGTTGTTGATAAGTTATTAGAAAGAGAGGAAGAGATAACTCCTGAACAAGTTCAACGCTTTCTAGGGACAATGGGAACAGGAACGCCATTTTTAATATACCTTTCTCAATACGCCAGCTCTAGAGAGCATGCAGGATTGCTTAAGGATTATTATGAATCAGTGATTGAAGGAAAGTTTCCAGAGTGGAAATTTAATGGGATAACAGAGGAATCATTTAATCAACTAAAAGAAACAAAGCTTTTACCAGAGAGGCTTACTTATGAACAATATATTACTTGGCAGCAAGATGAACAAACTACTCTATATGACACCTTGTCGGTTGATAGCTCAAACGTAGCCCAATATATAAATCAGTATTTAAGGGATAATCTGGAACATCTAGCAATTAGTCACATTATTAACAGTATTGCTGGAACTACTGAACTAGAATTATATGGAGATTTACTTCAAGGGGTTCAAGATAGAATACGCCAGGTTGGTCAAGAACTTCATGGAATAAATCAGCAATTAAATATTGTAAGGAGAGGTGGTCAATCAGATCTTGTAGAGGGTCTTAGTAGGAGTAAAGAAGAAAGAGAACAAGAGAGGAAAGAAATACTTAGAGCGAGAAGCCTTATAAGGTTAATGACTCTTGATCCAACAGAGGTATCAGCAGGAGCATTTTTAGAAGGTAAAGATAAAAAACAGAAGGGTGACTCACTCTTTCTATTCCTAGATCGATTGAGAGAACAAGCTTTACCCGAGGATAGGTTTGTTTATGAAGAGGTTAGAAATCTTTTGAATCAGGTCCATAATCAGGAAGAAGGAAGCCAAAATATTTATTGCACAGACTCCTCCAACCCTAAAGTCATGCTTGAAATAGGTCAGGTCCCGGTTGTATCTTGTCAGAGTTATGATGGAGGCAGCTATAATGAATGTCTTTTAGGTTACAGTGAACCAAATACAAAAATCTTAATAGTAAGGAACGAAAAGGGTAATGTTATTGCCAGAAGTATTTTTAGGTTGCTCTCAACACCTGAAGGCAAGCCCGCTCTCCATGTAGAGAGGATTTATAAAGCTGTGGCTAGCGAAGCTATTGGAAGAATAGTTTATACTCAAGCTGTGAAGAAAGCAGAAGAGATGGGAGTTCCAGTGGCAGTAAGTAAGATATCACAAACCGAGACAGGAAATATGGAAGAAGCAGCTAAAGCCAGAGGTTTCTCACTTGCACCTGTTAAATATAGTTTAAAATCCCTTGCGTCCAGAGCCCCTTCTGTCTATGTTGACTCAGCAGGGGGCTCTACTCATGGTGAATATGAGTTAAGAGATCTATTAGAACTTAGACCAGCAGCATAACATTATGGATACAGTTGTTGAAAGAGCACCTATTACTGATACCAAGACTAGAAATATCGTTAGGCACTTGGAGGGAATTGATAAAGATCACCTTGAGGAAATTATAAAAGAAGCAAAGAAGATAATTCAGGCACTAAATCTGGATAACAAAGTTCAAGTGATAAGAGATATAATAACCAAAGTCATCGTGAAAGGAGGACAGTTAGTGCAAGTACAGGGTAGATTACCCTTATTTGCCCTAAATATGGGATATGAGCTTACGAGTAGGAATAGTCGGTTTACCAAACGTCGGAAAAAGCACCCTTTTTAATGCCCTTTTGAAAAAGAGGGTAGCTCTTTCTGCAAATTACCCTTTTGCTACAGTTGAACCTAATGTGGGGGTGGTGGCTGTGCCAGATCTACGTCTGTCAATTCTTGCAGACTTGGTAAAGAAAGAAGAGCATATGGAAAATCCTCCTCCTGTTGTACCGGCAGTGGTGGAATTTGTAGATATTGCCGGTTTAGTAAAAGGCGCTTCAACCGGAGCAGGTTTGGGAAATCAATTTTTATCACACATCAGAGAAGTTGATGCAATCATCCATGTCTTAAGAGATTTTTCTGATCCTAACATTGTTAGAGAGGGTTCTGAAAATCCAGATGCTGATAGATTAACAATAGAGACTGAGTTGGGTCTGGCTGATTTGCAAACACTAGAAAAGCTACTATCTGCTCAGCAGGATAAACGAATAAAAAGTTCTAATGATACCTTGGAAACTGAAAAGCTAGACTGTTTGATGGTAGTTCAGGGTGAACTTGAAAAAGGTAAATTACCGAGTTGGATTAAGATTGGAGATGAAAAGTTAAGGAACTGGTTTGAACGTTTGCCTCTGCTTTCCATGAAACCTGTTTTATATGTTTATAATGTTTCTGAAAAGGAGTATAAACAAAAACTTCTCGATCGAGAATATAATGTTGGTGAACTGGTGATATCAGCTAAGTTGGAGGAAGAGTTGGCTGATTTGTCGGAGGAAGAAAGAAAAGACTATTTAAAAGAGCTTGGGATTAGGGAAATAGGGTTGGAAAGATTGATTAAAAAAGCATATGATTTGCTTGGTTTAGTCTCTTTTTTAACAGCAGGCAAAAAAGAAATCAGGGCTTGGACCATCAAATCTGGAACCAAAGCTCCTCAAGCAGCAGGTGTGATCCATACAGATTTTGAAAAAAAGTTCATACGTGCCCAGGTTATAGAATACGAAAAACTTATCGAGGCGGGTTCATACAAAGTCGCCAAAGATAAAGGTTGGATCCGTACCGAGGGTAAAGATTATGAAATTAAAGACGGAGATGTGGTGGAATTTTTAATCGTTTCATAGTACAATTACCCAAATGAACTCATATTATTTGACTTTAGTTTTAAAACCGGAGATGGAGGAAAAAGAAAGAACTGCACTTTTAGATTCTGTTACCAAAAAATTAGCAGGAGAAGATGGTAAAGTGGAGAAGGAAGATTTATGGGGCAATAAGGATTTGGCGTATCCGATCAAAAAAAGGGGTAAAGGATTTTTTGCCCATTATGAAATTTTGGCTGACCCTAAAAATGCCAAAAGTATTGACAAAACATTAAAATTAGAAGAAGATGTCTTAAGATACTTAATAATTAGGCGATAGATAATGGCATCAAGAAGCTGGAATAGAGTAGAATTAATAGGTAATTTGACTAGGGATCCGGAACTTCGATATACCCCGAATGGAGCAGCTGTTTGTACTTTTGGCCTGGCCACGAACCGCACCTATGTTTCTGAAGGCGAACGAAAAGAAGAAGTAGATTTTCATAGGTTGGTTGCCTGGAATAAATTGGCAGAGCTATGTAATCAACTGTTGAAAAAAGGTCACAAAGTTTTCATATCCGGAAGACTGCAAACCAGATCTTGGGAAGGCGCTGATGGGGTGCAAAGACAAACAACTGAAATAGTGGTAGAAGATATGATTGTATTGACCCCAAGAGCTAATGGAGAAATGACAGTAGCGGCGGAGGTATACGCAGAAGGGTCCAAAGCAGCGGAAAAAGAGCCTAAAGCCCAAAAGGATGATGACCAGCAAGAACAAGCAGAAGCAAAAGATTCTGCCCCAAAAACTGAATTAAAAGAAAAAGAAAATGCGCAATCCGAAGCAAAAAAAGAAACTCCTCCGCAAGAAGAAGTTAAAGACGACTTGCCATTTTAAGTTTTGGACAAATTCGGTACGTATCTTGAGATAATATTTAGTCTTTCTGCCGAATTGTCTACTACGACCACAATCTCATAAAGCTATGTCTAGGCCACGATAGATCCCGTACAGTTTAACATTAATTGAAAGGTTCATATAATGGCTGCTGCATGCGTCTCTTTAAAAGATTCCCATTAGTTCAGGTAAGGAGTGCTAACTTGTCTAAAGCAGCGCTAAAAAGACTGGTTTGGTTTGATTTCTGGCTTTCACATAACAAGAATATCTCCTTAACCTGTAGGCATTTTGACATCTCCAGGGATACCTTCTACCTTTGGAAGAAAAGATTTAATCCATATAACCTGATGAGTCTGGAAGATAACTTAAAAACCAGGACTCCACATAATTTAAGGCAGATGACAACCCCCAAATACATCATTGATCTGGTAATCAATATTAGGGGTGATGATTTAGAAAAGAGTAAGTATGAAATCCAGGCAGAGTTAAAAGATTTGTATGATATTAAACTTGGCTGCAATACCATC
>JACQIX010000030.1 GCA_016198275.1 Candidatus Daviesbacteria bacterium
GCAATTGTTTGTTTAGCTATGCCAATTTTTTTTGAGTAATCAAATTTAAATTTCATGAATTTAAACTTCCTAAATTGTACAACTTTTAATCTTTTTTGCCTAAATCTGCTATCATTAAGGAAAATGAAGATTGATGATATTAGGTTAGAAATCATAAATGACTCAAGAGGGCAAAATACCCTGGAGACAACAATCAAAGCAGGAGAGTTTGAAGCCTTTGCCAGCGTGCCTTCCGGCAAAAGCACCGGTGCAGCTGAGGCAGCAGTCCTGCCGCCTGATCTGGCTTTGAAAAAAATACCCTGGCTTCTTTTGCAACTGAAAGGTCACCAATTTGCAAGTCTTGAACAATTTGACTCACTTCTTATTGCCCTGGACGGAACATCTGACAAATCAAATTTAGGAGGCAATTTAATGCTTGCTTTAAGTATGGCTTTTGCCAGAATTTTGGCAAAGATCGGCAATATGGAGCTTTTTGAATTCTTAGCAAAAATCTCAGGCACAAAAGAATTAAAACTTCCTTTTTGTTTTTTTAATTTAATTGAAGGGGGAGTGCATGTCGATTCGACCCTGAGCGAAGTCGAAGGATTACCTTTCAATCTTCCTTTTCAGGAATACTTATTAATCCCTCAAACAAATTCCCCAAAAAAAAGTTTAGGAACAGTTAGAAAAGCTATAGATCTTTTAAGAGAAAAAGTTCAAGGTAAATACGGAAGCGCAGATCAGGGAGACGAAGGGGGGTTCTCTCTTCCTTCAAATGATCCGCAAGAAGGTTTCAGGGTTTTACAGGAAGTGATAAATGAAAATAGTTTAAACGGTAAAATAGGTTTGGATGCAGCTGCATCTACTTTTTACCAAAATGGTTCATATAATATAGGAGGTAAAATTATGAGCAGAGATGATCTGGTTTCTTTCTACCAACTACTTCCTAATAACTACCAACTACTTTCTTTAGAGGATGTATTTGATCAGGAGGATTGGGATGGATTTTCCAAAATTATGCAATTAATAGGAAATAAAGTATGGATTATTGGTGATGATCTTTTAACAACAAATATATCAAGAATTAAAAAAGCTCAGGAGATAAACGCTGCAAATGCAATAATTATTAAACCCAACCAAATTGGCACAATTACAGAAACTATTCAGGCTGCTAATCTGGCCAAAAGTTTTGGCTGGAAAATTATTGTCTCCCACAGATCAGGTGAAACAATGGATTCCTTTATTGCAGATCTGGCAGTGGGTTTAGGAGCAGATGGATTAAAATCCGGCTGCCCTTTGCAAAAAGAAAGACTGGTAAAATATGAGAGATTGGTGGAGATTGAGAAGAAGTCAAAACTCAAAAATTAAAAGTCAAAAGTAATGTCACTTCTCGCTTTGCTCGAAGTATAATTATTGTTTGAACGAAGTGAGAACTACCACAATTTTGAATTTTGCATTTTTAATTTTAAACTTAATAAAATATGGCTTATTTAGTTTTAGCCCGACACGGTATAACAGATTGGAATGTCTCTGGTAAATGGCAGGGGGTAACAGATATTCCTTTAAATGATAAAGGCAGAAAACAAGCAAGAGAGATTGGAGAGAAATTAAAAAACGTTAAGATAGATGTGGTTTACACCTCAGAACTTAGTCGAGCAAAACAAACCTATGAAGAGATTTGCAGTAATTTGGGTTTGGTTTGTCCTGTTGCAGTAGATCCTGCATTAAACGAACGTGATTATGGAATTTATACCGGCAAGAATAAATGGGAAATCGAGAAAGAATTAGGACAGGAAAAGTTTACTGGTTTAAGAAGAGGTTGGGATTTTCCGGTTCCTGAAGGCGAAACCTTGCAGGATGTATATTTAAGGGTGGTTCCTTTTTATAAGGAAAAAATTTTACCCGAACTTAAAAACGGAAAAAATGTTTTGGTAGTGGCTCATGGGAATTCTTTAAGGGCTTTGATCAAATATCTGGAAAATATCTCTGATAAAGAAATCCCTAACCTGGAAATTGCCGCAGGTGAAATTTATATCTATGAATTAGATGGAAATGGGCAGATTTTGAGCAGAAAAAGAGAGCCGTAACTCTACAACTCTCTCTTTCTCGAAAACTACACTTATTCTTCCACAATTAACTTTCCAAGCATCCCTTTATCCTTATGAGTTGGTACAGTACAAATAAATTCAAAAGTACCTGCTTTATCAGCTACAAATTCGATAGTATCGGTTTGGTCTTTTTGAAGTTGTTTGGTTTTGACATCATAATCCGCAATCGCAAAATCATGAAATCCTTCGGTATTTGTAAAATTTATCCTTACTGTTTTACCCTTTTGTACTTTAATCTCGTTAGGCTCGAATTTAAAAGGGCTGCCTTTAACATCAAATGTTTCAACAGTCTGGTTATCTGATGCTGTTACTGTAGGGTTGCTGGTGGGCTGGGTTGTGATAAGGGCCTGGTCGGCAGGTTTATTACCCATGCCGGATACAAAATAAACAGCAGCCCCTGCAATCAATAGAATAATTACCGCTACTGCAATAGTTTGACTTTTCAATTTTTATCACCTCCTTTTACTATTTATATTACATTACTATTGTTTTCCAGCGAGGTTAGAGCTTTATTATAAGTATGTAAGACTTCTGTATTAATTTTGATAAATAAGGTAAATAAAGCAAATTTAGGCGTATAATTTAATAATATGAAAAAGATTTTAATTTTGGTGCTTGTAGCAGTTGCAGGAATTTTTTGGATTAGTTTTAAGAATGTATCTTTTAAATCTGCCGAAACTGTTCAAACTAAACAAAGTCAAACTGAAGATATTGAAATAATAGCAGAGGATCTACAAGTGCCGTGGGAAGTTGTATTTCTTCCTGCCGGAACAGGCAATTCCGATAGTGAAATTTTAGTTACTGAAAGGCCGGGGACTTTAATTCTTCTTAAAAATCAGCAAGAAATTCCTGTTGAAGGAGTAACTCATATCGGAGAAGGAGGACTTTTAGGGTTTGCATTGCACCCTGATTTTATCAATAACCGCCTGATTTATCTGTATTTGACA
>JACQIX010000031.1 GCA_016198275.1 Candidatus Daviesbacteria bacterium
CTGATTGGCTAATTGAATACAATTCTATTAGACCTCACAAGACTCTTGATTACAAATCACCACTGGAGTATCTTGATAATTACTACCAAAAAGTGTCACCGAGGTACTCATCCCTTACACCTAATTGATTTTGAGCTGCAATTTTGGTAAATTAAGCTAGTGATTAACAAAAATATTAATAAATTACCTAAATCTTTAGTGGAAGTTACTATATCTGTTCCTTGGGCTGATTTGCAACCGAGCTGGGATGCTACTTTACAAAAAATGGGCCAAGAGGTAGAGATTTCCGGTTTTAGAAAAGGGGTTGCCCCTTTACCGATGGTGGAATCTCAACTTGGTCAAAGACTGCAGGATGAAGTTTTAAAATTTGCCATGCCCCAATTTTTAATTGAAGCCTTAAAGGGGACAGATATTATCCCGATTGATTATCCAAAATATGAAATGACCTCTTTTGTCAAAGGTACTCAGTTGCAATTTAAAGCAACAATTACTAACAGGCCGGCAGTTTCAGTAGGGAATTACAAAGTAGTTAAGGCTGTCAGGCCTGAAGTAAAACCTGCAACCGAGGAAGAAGTCCAAAAAGTTATTGATGATTTATTTAAAAGATGGAAAGGTAGGCAAGCTAATACAACTGGCAGTCAAACTGGCTCAATCAGTTTTCAAAGTAACCCTAACGGCCAAGTCCCAGTATCAGCAAATGTGGAACAGGCAGAAGTACCGAATGATGAGTTTGCCAAAGCAATGGGAGCAACTTCGCTTTTGGATTTACGAGATAAAATCAGAAAAGATTTGGAAGCCAATATTAAATATAACAACGAATTAGATTACGAAGAAGCGATCCTGCAAGAGGTAGAAAAGATCACTACTGTGGAACTGCCGGATATTTTAATTCAAGATGAATTAAACAGAATGCTGGTTTCCCTGCAAAGAAGAGTAGCTGACATGGGATTACTTTTGGAGGACTATTTAAAAGGCCAGGGAAAAACTTTAGAACAGATAAAAAATGAATGGAAGGCTCAGGCTGAAAAAAATGTCCGGATGGAATTGGGACTTGCTGAGATTGCCAGACAGGAGAATGTGACTATCAGCGATGCAGAGTTGCAGGCTGAGGTGGACAAAATCCAAGATAACCGGGTCAAACAACAATTCGCTGAGCAGCAACCAAGATTGCATTTAAGACATGCGCTGCGTCAGACTCGGACACTGGACTTATTAAAAAAAATGGTAGGCGGATAATGGATTGTATCTTTTGCAAAATTATAAATGGCGAAATCCCTAAAGAGTTTGACTATGAATCTGATTCATTGGTGGTTTTCCCGGATATCAATCCTTCGGCGGACCTGCATTTGCTAATAGTACCGAAAAAGCATATTGGTGGAATTAGGGATATTGGAGAAAATTCTGGTAATCTACTTGCAGAAGTTTATCAAACAGTCAATCAACTGGTTAAAGACCATAATTTATCGGACAATTTATATAGGGTAGTGTTAAATGGAGGAAAAGCTCAGCATGTACCCCATCTGCATTTCCATTTATTGGGTGGAAACTGGAAAAGAATGGTATAGTTAAAAAAGGAGGTGTTTTTGATGAGTATTATTATTAGAGCAAATCCCGGTGATTCAACAGATTCGGTGATCAGAAAATTTCAAAAGAAAGTAGTGGCTGAAGGATTAGTGCAAGAAATCAGGGATAGATCAGTTTACAAAAAGCCCTCACAGCGCCGTCAGGAATATTTGGCGGAAAAAAGAAGAAAAATCATGAGGGCGCGCCGTTTCAGCGGTTAATTACGATGTTACTTGATCGGTTAAAGGATGATTTAAAAACTGCCCAGCTAGGTCGGGATGAGGTTAAAGTTTCTACTCTGAGATTGCTTTTATCTGAGATAAAAAATGCTCAAATAGCAAAAGGCGGAGAGGTTGATGATGGAGATGTAATTGCACTGGTGCAAAGGGAAGTTAAAAAAAGAAAAGAGGCGGTTGTCTCATTCAGGTCAGGCCAAAGGGAAGACTTGGTATCAAAGGAAGAGGCAGAGGAGAAGATTTTGGTAGAGTATTTACCGGCTCAACTGTCAAATGAGGAGTTGACTAAACTAATCTTGGATACTATAAATGAAGTGGGAGCAAAATCTATCCAAGATATAGGTAAGGTGATGAGGGTAGTGATGAGTAAGGTAGCAGGAAGAGTAGACGGGGGGACGGTGAGTAATTTAGTTAGAGAGATACTAGGTTAATTTATGATAAATATCATAGTAAATTCAGATCCCAGATATAATGTCAACAAAGCCGGCATTAGGGCAATTGCTGCTCAGGTTTTCAAAAAGGGTGGAATTATCGGTAAGATTGAGCTGGGAATTAATATTGTAGGGGATCGGAAGATGCATGAGTTAAACCGCAAATACAGAGGTATTAACTCAACCACAGATATTTTATCCTTTGCTCTGGAAGATTATAATCAGGCAAATTTAGCTCATATCCCCAGAATTGGATTTGTGGCATCCCCTGATAAATGGCTTAGGTTGGGAGATATTGTTATTTCCTACCCTCAAGCTTTGGAGGACGCATCAATGGATGCAATTTCAGTTGATGAGGAAATAAAAACTTTGGTAGAGCATGGTTTGGGTCACCTTTTAGGTATTCATCACCATTAAATTAAGATGATATGTCAAGTACATATAATATCGCCTACTATCTAAAATACCGTCCCCAATCTCTTTCGGAGATAATCGGCCAAGAAAATGTTAAGAAAACACTAAATTTTTCTTTCCAGGAAAATAGATTAGCTCATGCATACCTTTTTACGGGACCCAGAGGAACGGGTAAAACTTCCACAGCCCGAATTTTGGCAAAAATGGTTAATTGCGAAAGTCAGTCGTCAGACCCGTGTAACAAGTGCTCAAGCTGTATTTCTATAACTGATGGAAGCAACCTGGATTTAATTGAAATTGATGCAGCTTCCAACAGGGGGATTGAAGATATAAGATCCTTACGGGATAAAATTAAACTCTCTCCCACCACAGCCAAAAAGAAAGTTTATATAATTGATGAAGTTCATATGTTAACTACTGAGGCGTTTAATGCTCTTTTGAAAACTTTGGAAGAGCCGCCATCGCATGCCCTATTTATTTTAGCCACCACGGAGGCAGGAAAAATTCCTCAAACAATACTCTCCCGGGTGCAAAGATTAGATTTTAAGCTGGCTACCCGCAGCGAACTTTTGCAGGCCTTGCAAAAAATAGTGATGGCGGAAAAAATAAATATAGATGATGGTGGGTTAAAATTATTAATTAAAAAATCAGACGGATCTTTCAGGGACGGAGTAAAACTGCTGGATCAAGTATCATCACTGGAGGGGAGAATTACCGCTGAAGTATTGGAAAAGTTTTTGAAGTCTACTAATTTTGAGACAATTTTGCATATACTTGAAGTTTTTGAAAAGAAAGACACTCAAACAGGTTTAAAATTGATCACTAAAGAGATTGATGGAGGTATTGATATTAAAGAATTAATTCTTGCTTTGATGGATGCTTTTAGAAACATGGTTTATATTAAAAATGGCCTGGCAGACGAATTGGTCAAAGAAAAATTTTCGCTCGATTTTTACCATAGTCTAATAAAAGTTTCTGAGAACCTTACTAACCAAGATTTAGTTAAAAATTTAGATATTTTACAAAAAGCCTATCAAAATTTAAAAACAACAGCAATTTCCTCATTGCCATTGGAGTTGGCAGTGGTGGAGATATGCGGGGAAGAGTCAAGCCAGACGGCACCCTCTATCATCTATCCTCCTTTGTCAAATTCTGATTCCACCGATATCCAAAAACTGCGGGAAAAATGGACCTATGTTTGCGAAACTATCCGTCCGTATAATTTTTCCCTGGAAGCATTGCTTAGGTCTACCAACATTACTCAATGTACCCAAACAGCAGTAATAATGGAGGTACCCTATTCTTTCCACCAAAGAATTCTAGAATCTCCTAAAAATCGTGATATTTTGGAATCAATTTTATCAGAAATTTTAGGAAGGCAAATTAAAATTTCAACAATGTTGGGCAACAGGCCTGAAAGTAAGGAAGATGTGGCCAATATTGAGGTGGCAGCAGATGATGATATCATCAGGGCTGCAGCAGAAATTTTCAGCACTGATTCCATAAATTGATACATTTTTGAGTTTGGTACAAAACTATATTTAGGTTGATTTGACAAATAAAAAGCGGCTGACTGGTCTGAATATGTAGCTAGAAACTAATAAACAAACGGTAGCTCCAAAAGGAGCTTAAAAAGAACATTTCTGGCTTGTATTTGCTTCATGTTGAGGAAACTTTGGGGCTTTGGAGTAGTACAAATTTAATTATGTACCAAATTCCATTTCTTTGTTATTTGGAATGTATCCTATTGATTAAGACATACCCCTCAAGGTTATAATTATTATATGACTGTTGAGGTTTCTGTACCGGAAGTGGAGTTAAATCCTACTGAAGGTTTAGTTAAGTTTAGAGGTATTATTAATAAATATAATCAGATTACTACACAGAATCCTACTTCTTTTGACCAGTCAAGAATTGTCTCCCTATTTGCAAGCTTTGGATTAGATCCTCACTCTATAGTGAAACCTGTTTCTACTTATGAGATCTCTCCCCGTGAGATAGTTATCCGTTCAGACGCACTGGGCCGAGTAATCGAGGGATTGGAGAAAAAAATTGTAACCCAAAAAAAAGCTGACGAGTACAAGCATAACCATTTTTTTTTATCTCCTGAAGAGCAAAAAAGTGTAGAGATAGAAACAGCAAAACCTCCTCAACAAAAATTGGAAGAATCGTTATCTGAGTTAGAAAATGTCAATAATTTATTTGCTTATATAAAAACTAATTTATCGACAATAAAAAATTCTGAACAAGTATATCAACGTTTAATCGAGAAAATGAATCAATTAGCCGGTGATTATCAAGGTTTGGCGATCAGATCAGTAATTGAAATGGGTATGGAGTGTCTTACGGAGGATGCACTCAGAAGCGCAGACCTCCCTTTACCGGATCAAGTTCAAAAAGACTCTAATAGCCGAAGACCAAACGAAACTTATGAAGCAATCCGACAGTTAGCAGTTTCTGTTGTTGATCCAACTTTGAAAAACCAGTATGAGACAATGATTAGCTCTGTAAGTGACAATATTAGTGGTTTTTCTGGAGACCAGTCATGGGTACATGCTTCGGCATTAAAAACTTTTAATGATCGTTTTAAACAAGATGAATGGCAACGGATTGAGGCTACTCCAGAGCAAGTCAAAAAGCTTTATGATTTAACACAGGTCTATTTATTTAATATTCTCTATGAAGGACGCCACGAAAGTTGGACTGGTACGGCAGCTGCTAATATTTTTTACTCTTTTCATGACCCAAGGGCTTTACCGGGATTATTGACCCATCTGAAAATGTTTGGATTTGGGCATACAAGTAATATCGTTGGTAATACTATAATGGAGATCATAGATCATCCATTAACACCAGAAGGTCTGCGAGAGGTTACTGAATCTACAACCCCTCTTTATCGACGAATAATTAATGATTGGTTCGTATCTCCTAATCCAACAACTGCTGAAGCAGTAAAAAGAGCATTTAAAATGGGAATGGGAGGATATGCTTTGGCAAGTTATGTACAAGAGGCAGAGAAACACTTAGTTTATTCCCAGTTACTAGGGATTGCTGATCATATAGCCCAAGCTAAAAAAGATCCTGAGGTAGATGCAATATTGAGTTCTGATGCAATTATTGGGTTTTTTGCAGGAAACTTTGATGAATGGACAGGTGCTGAAGCGATTAACGATTTGTTACTCAGAAACCTTGCTGAAGTTGCACCAGTCATTGCTAAGAGTAAAATCTCTGATTGGCGGTTAAATTCACCCAAAATATTTGCAGCTTTGGTTAACCCCCCCGATGGCAGATACTCGGAATTTCCTAAGTTAATTGCCCAGGAGGGATTAGGCTTGGGTCAGGAATATCTGGAAAAACTTGATATTCTTTATAAATCAGGCGACCTTCGCAGAGGAGTAATGTCTCGGTATAGTTTTGCTGAAGGTTTACTTTTTATGAGTAGCAAAGAAAGTGGCCCAGAGGTATTAAAGTCGATTTTGGATACATCCCAGGGTGCCAATAGAGATGCTGAAAGAATTCGCTCTATTTTTCAGTTATTAAATACTTTGGATAGTTTTGGATCATTTGAATTTAGCCCAAAGCCCACCCTCTCAGAGATTATTACTGACCTTAGAGATAATAAATTAGTAAATGCCGCTAAAGAAAGAATGCAACTCTCCGATGCTGAAGTACCAGCATTACAAGAGAGGCTATCTCAACTAATGGAAAGTGGTATCTTTCAAATTATTCCACATTTATTGGCAAAATATGAGGAACAAGGAAAAACTGCGGTGGCGGCAGTCACCCGCGAAATTGGCCAACATATAGTTTTAGGTGATTTTATTTCATGGAGAAATGGTCTAGAAACGTCTATGGCACAGTTGTCAATTATACCAGAAGAAAAACGACAAATCTGGCTTACGCCAGTGATCCCGGTTGAATTAAAGCTAGGAATGAATACCGATAGGGAAGCTCGTCAAGGAGCGGTGGAGACAATCCAACGAATCGCTAGAGAAGCAAAGGCGCATATTTTAGAGGTATATAAAATAGAGTTTACCCCTCAAAGAATACAATTTCTAGAACAGCAATCGAAACAATTGGCAGAGAAATTAAAAAAGGATCAATTGTCTCATGCAGAGCGAAGTGAACTTGGACAGAGGAAACGAACTCTGGATAATGAAGCAAAGGTTATTCAAGGAATCTTAAATTTAGAAAACCTGGATCCACAAAGCTTTGACCCTGTCATTTTAATGGAAGCGGTATCTAGAGTTACTTCTTCTCTTTCAACCTTTCAAGGTTTTGATCAACCTATCCAAGACTTAGGCCAAATCTCTGAAGTTATGACTACACAACAACAGCTGCGAACTGTCAGCACTATACGAGCAATTGATACAGATGATCCTTTGGATTTGCTAAAAGTTGGTATAGAACCTCGGGAAACTTGTCAAAGCTATCGCAATGGTAGTCATAATTATTGTTTACCAGCTTATGTTGTTGATGCTAATAAAAGAGCAGTTAATGTTGTAAATGAAAATGGGGAAGTCTTGGCAAGGAGTATTATAAAACTTACTCATAGGAAAAATGGTGATCAAACGATACCTACTATACTGTTTGAACCAATTTACGCCACTTCTACTATGGCTCCTATTTATCGAGCTTTGGTACGGGTAGTTCTCGAAAAAGCTAAGGGCACCCAGGTAGATATAATTCTCGCCAATGAAATAAATGCAAATAGTGGTACAGACAATCTCACCGCTATTCCAATACTACAACAAGAAGCACAAAGTACAGGGATGTTGGTAACCCAAGAGGATGCAGAGGTTTTCTTGCCTCAAAGTCATAATACTTATGAGTATAGTGATACTTTAGGTGGAGATATAACTTACTTTGAAACTTATAGAAGTATTAAGCAGGCAACAATTATTAAGTCTATTTAAGAATTTTAAAGTATTTAAAAGTAGTTTTACAGTGATATAAGGATAATAAAAAACCAATTTAATTGAGCAAGAGCAATAAACGCGATGGCTGCTTGGACAAAACTCTGTAAACAAAAAAATATTATTAATAAGTTGTTGCGGCCTATGACCGTAGGAGTTTGGTACCAAACTCCTTTTTGTTACTTGTCACATTTTTAAATCTGTTATATTATCTTCCCCAATGGCATCAAAGGTGTTTGAATTAATTAGGCAAGAGGCTCACCGGCAAAAATACGGTTTGGAAATGATACCTTCGGAAAATTACGTTTCCAAAGAAGTCCTATCTGCCATGGGCTCTATTTTAACTAATAAATACTCAGAAGGCTTTCCCGGCAGAAGATATTATGGTGGTAATGAGGTTATCGACAAAATAGAAAATTACACTATTGATTTGGCAAAAAAATTATTTAAAGTGCCAGCTGCTTTTGTCCAATCTTATTCCGGGTCCCCTGCCAACATGGCTGTGACAATGGCTGTTTGTGAACCTGGAGAGGTAGTGATGGGCTTGGCTTTATTGTCTGGAGGGCATTTAACTCACGGAGCAAAACTTTCTTTTTCCAGCATTTTTTATAAAGCAATCAATTATGATGTCAGAGGGGATGATTGGAAAATTGATTTTTCGCAGTTGGAATCTTTGGCCAAAAAACACAAGCCAAAATTAATTTGGACAGGCACTACTGCCTACCCTTTTAAATTGGATTACAGGAAATTTAGAAGGATAGCCGATATGGTAGGGGCAACTTTGGTGGCAGATTGTTCACATATAACAGGTTTAATTATTGGCGGAGTGCATCAGTCTCCAGTGCCTTTTGTAGATATTATCATGACAACTACCCATAAAACTCTAAGAGGTCCCAGGGGAGCATTAATTCTGGTAACCGAAAGAGGGTTAAAAAAAGACCCTGAAATCAAGAGTAAAATTGAAAGAGCAATTATTCCCGGTATACAGGGAGGTCCGCATAACCATCAAACTGCAGCCATTGCTATTTCTTTAGAGGAAGCTTTAAAGCCTTCATTCAAAAAATATGCCATCCAAATTACCAGAAATGCTGCTGTTTTAGCCAAAGAGTTAGGCACTGTTTCAGAAACGCATTTAATACTTTTAAGTTTAACAAATTATGGGTATGGCTTGGGCTATCAGGCCCAGTATGCTTTGGAAGAAGCAGGAATTACTGTTAATAAAAATACCATTCCCGGAGAGCCGGCTTCTCCTTTTTACCCTTCCGGTATCCGGCTTGGTACACCGGCTCTGACCTCCAGAGGGATGAAAGAAAAAAATATGATCAAAATTGCTTCTTGGATAAAAAGGGTATTGGAGGAGATTAGAGGTTTGGATTTGCCAAAAGAACAGGATAAAAGGAAAGATTTTCTAAAAGCTGTCAAAGCACAACTTCATCAAAATAAAAACTTAAAAAAAATCAGAAAAGAAGTAGAAAGCTTTGCCGGAAAATTCCCGGTACCTGGCATGGATTAGACAATTTTTATGATATAGTACTTGGATGAAAGTATCAGGAAGAGTTGTAGCGGATGCTATTTTAAAAAAATTAGCAAAAGAAATTAAAGATAAAAATCTTCAGCCGGGTCTGGCTATAATTTTGGCAAACAATGATTCCGCTTCCAAAATTTATGTTAGAAACAAAATAAAAACAGCTGAAAAAATTGGCATAAAGGCCAGAGTTTACAAATTCTCAAATCAGGAACAGGAAAAAGTATTAAAAACCGTCAGTAAACTAAATCAGGATTTAAAAGTTCACGGGATGATAATTCAATATCCCCTATATCAGGGTTGGAATTTTGAGGAATTTGAGAAAACTATTAATCCCCAAAAAGACGTAGACGGATTTTTAGAAAATTCGCCATATGACGGAGCAACAGCATTGGCAGTTTGGGAAATGCTGACTGCTTTTTCTTTGATAGAGGGATATAAAAAACCAGAAGATTTTTTGAAAGGTAAGACTATCGTGGTAGTTGGTAGGGGTAAAGCTGCCGGAGGTCCGGTAGTTAAACTGTTAGGAAAGAGGGGGTTTAAAGTGGAATCAGTGGTGAAGGAAACTCCCAATCCAACCCCCATTATTAAAAATGGTGATGTAGTGATTTCAGCTGCAGGAGTAAAAAATATTATTAATAAAAATAATTTAAAGACAGGTTCCTACGTAATAGGAGTAGGAGTTGGGAAGGAGATAGTAGATGGAGAAGAAAAAATTTATGGTGATATTGAAGAAGAGGATGTAGCAAAAATTGCCAAACTTTATTGTCCAACAATTGGCGGGATTGGACCTTTGACAATTGTCAGTCTTTTAAAAAATGTGGTAGAATCAGCAAAGAAAGCAGGGAATTAACAATGGGTTTCATGGATAATCTAAAACAACTGGGTGATCTTAAGAAAATGAGAGATCAGGCTATGGAAGTACAAAAAAAATTAGCCGGCATCAAAATTACAGTAGAACATAAAGGAGTAACTGTGGTGATGACCGCAGACCAAAAAGTGCAATCAATTTTTGGAGAAATGGACTCCCAAAAGGTAACAGAGGCAGTTAATGAAGCGCTTAAACAAAGTCAAAAAGTGGCAGCTGAAGAGATGAAAGGTTTGATGGGCGGTATGGGTCTCCCGAGTATGTGATACAATCTGCCAATCAATGGCACAAGTTCCTAAATCTGTTCAAAAATTAATAGAGGCTTTTGAAAGATTACCAGGGATTGGGCCTAAAACTGCGCAAAGGTTGACTTTTTATTTGCTTAATGCTCCAAGAGAAGAAGCTGAAAATCTTGCTAAAGCAGCTTTGGAGATGAAAGAAAAAACTACCTTCTGTTCAGTGTGTTTTAACATTGGAGAAAGTAGTCCTTGTAATATCTGTGATGATGCTGCCCGCAACCAGAGTATTATTATGGTGGTAGAGAATCCTTTGGATATTCTCGCTTTAGATAAGACAAATTTTAAGGGGCTTTATCATGTTTTGGGAGGAGTTATTTCTCCTTTGGAAAATATCGGGCCCAGTGAAATACGCATTAAAGAACTGCTGCCAAGATTAAAAAAAGGGGTAGTTGACGAACTAATCTTGGCAACCAATCCTACGGTGGAAGGAGAGGCAACTGCCATGTATATCCAAAGACTGATTTCTCCAATGGATATAAAAATTACCAGGATTGCCAGAGGTTTACCTGTGGGATCTGATATTGAATATGCTGATGAAACTACATTATCCAGAGCTTTGGAAGGCAGAAAAGAATATTAGTACGGAATTTTTTCCAGCTTGTGAGCTTCGCAATCTTAAAGTAAAATTATACTATGGCTAATTCAGGATTTGGTGGAAATCAATTGGGAGAATCATTTGAAATTGTTAAAGAAGTAGTTAGGGATGTTAAAGATTCAGTTGGAGAAATGATAGAACAGGGGGTGCAAAGTGTAAGCTCGTCAAATCTCACCCCCCAGCAATTTCAACAATCCCTCGACTCCGCCCGGGATAGAAAACTGGAAGATCAAAAACAATTGGCAGAAGCCAGAAGAAAAATTGAATGGTACAAAAAATTAGAACAGGAACAGAAAAAAGTAAGAGAAGCAAATAAACAAAAAGAAACTCAAAGACTGCAAGCCCAACAGCAGAAGGAGCAAGCAAAAAAGATTCAAGTTGTAAAGTTACAACAAACACCTAAAAAACCAGGTGAATTACCGCAGGAAGTTTTAAGAACTCAAGTTGAAATAAAAACAGGAAAAGGGATAGGAGGGTAAGATTAAACTATACAATACTTTAAGTAGAAAAATAGAAGAATTTACCCCTATAAATCCACCAGATGTAGGGATGTATACTTGTGGTCCGACTGTTTATGATTATACCCATATCGGGCATTTAAGAAAATATGTAGGAGATGATATTTTAAGGAGGGTTTTGAACAGTAGTGGGTATCAGGTAAAACACGTGATGAATATTACTGATGTAGGGCATTTAGTCTCTGATGAAGATAGCGGCGAAGATAAGATGGAAAAAGGGGCCAGAGAATCCGGCAGGACTGTTTGGGAGGTTGCTAAATTTTATGAAGATTATTTTTGGTACTCAGTCTCAAAGGTTAATATTGAAAGACCGAACATTGTGGCCAAAGCCACAGAACATATTAAAGAGCAGATTAAATTAATACACAAACTGGAGAAAAAAGGTTTTATATATAAAACTGATCATGCTATTTATTTTGATATTTCTAAATTTCCCAACTATACAAAATTATCAGGACAAAAATTAGAAGAAAAAGAAATTGGAGCAAGGTCAGGTGTGTTTGTGGATAAACAAAAACTAAACCCTCAAGATTTCGCTTTGTGGTTTTTTACAGTGGGCCATTTTAAGGATCATACCATGAGATGGCCATCTTCTTTGGGGGAGGGGTTTCCGGGATGGCATATTGAATGTTCTGCCATGAGTATGGAATATTTGGGTAACACTTTGGATATTCATACAGGAGGAGTGGATCATATTTCCGTTCACCACACCAACGAGATTGCTCAATCGGAGGCAGCAACAGGTAGTCAATTTGTAAAATTTTGGGTGCACCATGAATTTTTATTAGTTTCGGGGGAAAAGATGAGCAAATCAAAAAAAAATTTTTACCGAATTGATGAAGTAATCAATCGAGGTTTTGATCCGCTGGCTTTGCGGTATTTATTTTTGACAACTCATTACAAAGCTAAACTTAATTTTACCTGGGATTCCTTAAACAGTGCGCAAAATGCTTTAAATAATTTAAGGCAGATTATCCGGGAATGGGATCAGCCGAAAATCGGTTGCGCCCAATTTGAGAAGGATTTTAAGCAAGCTTTAAATAATGATTTAAATATCCCGCAAGCTTTGGCTGTGCTTTGGAATTTAATAAAATCAGATTATCCAACTTCAGCCAAAGCGCAAACTGTTTTGAAAATGGATAAAATATTGGGTTTGGGGTTGGAGGAATATTTGGGGAAAAAAGTGGAGATTCCAAAGGAGGTGCAAAGACTAATAAACCAAAGAGAGAAAGCAAGACAAAAAAGAGATTTTAAACAATCAGACAAAATCAGAAAAGAAATTAAAAAGTTAGGTTTTAAAATAGAAGATACGCCCAGCGGGTCAGAAGTAAAAGGGGAGTTTACGGAAGATATAATCACCATTGACGGGCCAACATCCTCTGGCAAAAACAGCGTCGGTTTTTTACTTTCTAAAAAATTAGGCTACCAGTATATTGATACCGGCATGATTTACCGGGCCGGTTGTTTAAAAATGCTAAATCAAAATGCTTCAGAAGATGATTTAGAAAAAATTTTGGATATCTTTAAAAACTTAGATGTAAAATTTGAAACGAATGATAAATGGAAAATGTTTTTAGGTAGCATTGATGTCACTGATGATTTGCATACTCCCCAAATTTCCAGATTAGTACCGATTGTGGCAGCTATCCCCCAAGTGCGGGAAATTATGAAAAGGCTACAAAGGAAATTAGGGAAAAATAACAAAATAGTGATGGGAGGAAGGGATATTGGTTCGGAAATATACCCGGAGGCAAAAAATAAATTTTTTTTGACTGCAAAAACTAAGGTGAGGGCCAAAAGAAGATTTAAACAACTGCTTGAAAGTAATCCTGAGATTCGGTATGAAGATGTGAATAAAGATATGGAAGATCGTGACAAGCAGGATATGGAAAGAGAAGCTTCCCCTTTAAGAATACCGCAAAATGCTGTTATAATTGATAACTCTGATATGAGCGTTGAACAGACAGTGGAGGAGATGTTAATATGCATAAGGTTACACAATTAAAAAATGGATTAACACTGATAACCGTAGACCTTCCTCACTTGGATTCTGTGACTACACTGTTTGCAGTTGGAGTAGGGAGCAGATATGAAACAAAAAAAATAAACGGTATTTCTCATTTTTTGGAACATATGTTTTTTAAAGGGTCAAGGAAATATCCTACTGCTGAAATGATCTCCACTTTGGTTGATGGGATTGGTGCAATCAATAATGCCTATACTCACAAGGAGTGTACTGTTTATTGGATTAAATCAGCCAGTAAGCATTTAGAATTTTCTTCAGACATTATCTCTTCAATGGTGAAAGAATCGCTTCTTAAAGAAGATGAAATCGAAAGAGAAAAAGGGGTGATAGTGGAAGAGCTTAGAATGATCCGTGATAATCCAAGCCAGTATGTTGGTAGCTTATATGAAAGGTTACAGTTTGGCGATACCCCCTTAGGGTGGGACATTGGCGGTCAAGAAGAAATCATTACCCAACTTAAACGCAATGATTTTATTGCGTTTACAGACTCTTTTTATTCACCGGAAAATATGGCATTAGTCTTTGCCGGAAAATTACCAAAAGATATTGAAAAGTTGGCAGAAATTTATTTTTCAGATTTACCCCCAAGAGCTAAACATAAATGTAAGCCATATAAAATAAAGAGACAAATAAAACCTAAAGTAAATGTATTTTTTAAAAAAACCGACCAGGCAAATTTAATTCTTGGAGTTTTGGGATACTCAAGACATGACGGAAAAAAATATTCTATTTCTCTTCTAAGTACTATTTTAGGTGAGGGAATGTCATCCAGACTTTTCATTCAAGTCAGAGAAAGACGCGGTCTTGCTTATTATATTAACGCTGGTCCCGGATTTTATAGTGATACAGGAAATTTCTCGGTTTATTGCGGATTGAAATTAGAAAAAGTTTATGAGGGACTGGAGGTAATTATTGCTGAGCTTCAAAAAGTTATTGTCGAGAAAGTTACCAAAGACGAGTTAAAAAAAGCAAAAGAGATGATTAGAGGAAGACTGGCTATCAGAGAAGAATCAACTAATTTTTTAGCTGAGTATTTTGGCACCAATTTTGTGACTGACAGAGAAATTGAGACTTTTGATGAGTATTTGAAAAAAATTGACGCTGTGACCAGAGAAGATATTCAAGATGTGGCCAGAGAAATTTTTAAAAAAGAGCATTTTAATTTGCAGATTATCGGCCCTTTTAAAGATACCCAAATCTTTAGAAATATTTTAAATAGATAAAAAATGGACAGTTTCAATTCTGCGCTTAAGATACTTAAAATGGGGGCAAAACACCTTAACTTATCTAATGGATTATTACAACATCTTTCAACTGCGCAAAGGAGTATTAAATTAAGCTTTCCTTTAAAGAAAGACTCCGGTGATTTGGAAATAATTAAAGGGTATAGAGTTCAACATAATAATGTTTTAGGACCGTATAAAGGTGGGTTGCGTTTCCATCAGCAAGTGGATATGGATGAGGTTAAACTTTTAGCATTTTTAATGATGATTAAAAATGCAGTGGTTGATATTCCTTTTGGCGGAGGAAAGGGAGGATTGGAAATTGACCCCAAAAAATACTCAGAGAAAGAATTAGAAAGAATGACCAGGCAATTTACCAGAGAACTACTACCTAATATTGGTCCTAAGTTAGATGTGCCGGCTCCTGATGTTAATACAAATTCCAAAATCATGGATTGGATAGCTGATGAATACATTAAAAATCTCAAAACAAATAACCTGAGCAAACTTAAGGCAGTGGTGACGGGAAAATCAGTGGAAAATGGTGGATCATTGGGGAGGGAGCAGGCAACCGGCTTAGGAGGTTTTTTTGTATTGGAAAAATTAGTCGGTAAATTAAAAATGAAAAAGCCTTTGACAGTGGCATTACAAGGTTTTGGAAATGTCGGTTCAAACATGGCTTCAATATTGCATGACAATGGATACAAAATCGTGGCTGTATCAGATGTCAAAGGCGGTATTTATGATTCTTCTTTCAAGGGATTTAATATTGATTTGGTAAAAGAATGCAGATTGGAAAAAGGATTTTTGGCAGGTTGCTATTGCATTGGTTCTGTTTGTGATTTAGCCAAAAAATATGACCAGGGCATTATCAGCAATGAAGAGTTACTTGAGTTACCTGTTGATATTTTAATCCCGGCTGCTTTGGAGAATGTGATTACTGCCGGAAACGCTACTAAAATTAAAGCGAAATTAATTTTTGAGATGGCCAATGGTCCCACTACTCCTCAGGCAGATAAGATATTAGGGAGTAGAAAAATATTAGTATTCCCGGACGTTTGCGCAAACGCCGGCGGCGTAACTGTTTCCTACTTTGAGTGGTTACAAAATATGACAAATCAAAAGTGGAGTTTGCAAAAAGTAAATCAAAAATTGAAAGAAAAAATGGAAAAGGCTTTTGCCAATATTTGGCAGATTTCCCAAGACAAAAAAGTAAGTTTAAGATTAGCCTCTTACATTTTAGCTCTTAAAAGACTAATCAAAAAAACCAAGTTTTAAAATTTTTTTTAGTTCCAGGGCAGTGATCAAAGAGATTAGTCCTGCAGCAAACCCTCCGGCTATATCCTGGGGATAATGAACTCCTACATAAATCCTGGAAAACCCCACTAGGATCATCAGCAATAAAAAAAGCAGCGACCACTTTGATTTTAAATAAGTATAAGTAAAAGCAATTACTGCCATGATAGTAGCGTGCCTGGAAGGGAATGAGGCATCAGCTGTTTGGTCAGTCAGGGGTGAAAAATGGAAAGTTACAAATGGCCTTGGCTCCAAAATAAATAGATGGATAAGTTTAATAACTAATATGGAAACTGGAATTGCCAAGACGGTAAGAAGAAAGGCTTTTTTATCTTCCGCCTTGCCGATTATCCCTAAAATGAATACAAATAAAATAGTCAGATAGATTACATAATCTGTTATGAAAATCATTAAAGTATCTATGAGGGGGGATTTATGGCTTAAATTGTATATTTCAAAAAAGAGAGTTTGGTTATCCATTAAGATAGGGCAAAAATATCATGATTCCAATAATGGCGGAGGTAGCAGCTGCTACTAAAACAGCTCCGGCTGAGATATCTTTGGCCAATTTTGCTCCAGGGTGTGTTTCTTGGGTGAAATGATCCACTACTGCCTCAATGGCAGTATTGGTCAGTTCTATGGCAATCACAAAGCCAATGAGAAAAATAATAATGACCCAATCTTGCCTGGAAATTTGTAAAATAATAGCGCAAAGTAAAACAATCACTCCGGTAAGCAGGTGAAAAATTAATTTTGGCTCTTGCCTTAAAGCAGCAGAAATTCCATCAAAAGCATATTTAAAAGAAAGAATATGATGAAATCTTTTGGATACCATAAATTTAGTATAACATCTTTACTAAAAAGAAAAAGTGACTATCCTCATCAACATAATGATGCGAGCGTACTGAAAAAATATCAATTTGTGCTTGTTGAATTTCCACAGTAGCAGACAATTATACTCTAAAGGCTCTGTAGTTATAATTAATTACTTCTTCTTAAAATTTGAATCTTTTGAATAAATACCCTATAATATCAGGCTATGGCCATAAGTCCTGAAAGATTAGAAAGATATAGTGATTTTGTAATTATTCATTCAGTAAATGGAGTTTATGATTCAGAGAAAGGATTAGGAGGATTATTAACTACTTTAGTTCCTGATGCAAAACCAGTAGTTCTAGCTGCTATGTTTCCTGAAGAAATTTATTTTTCCGCAGGACAATTACATAGAGATGTCCGAACATGGTTAGAAAATAGAGGTGTATCAGGAGAAGTTTTTCCAATTGGGCAAGCCGCTGCTTGGCAGTATTGTGAGCAGAGGAAAAGTCAAGAAATAGGTGGTTCGCTTGTAAAATTAGGTGCAGTAGTTAGACAAGCACAGATGGTATCTGGATGGGGGGAATATAGAATAGGTTATATTAAATCTGCTGCTGGAACAGAATTAGCAGTTCCTCTAATGCCATATGCTGTTGAGTTTGTTGATAAAGCCGAACAGAGTGGTATTCTTTATCAATATGATTCAATGTGGAGATTACTTGGATTTGCTAGCTCTTTAAATGACCGAAGGAGACCTTCAGCAGTTTTTAAAGTAATTGAGTTTCTAATACAAAATCAAAAAGTTTATAGAAGTACAGATATTAAAGAGGGGTTAGAAGGACAAATAAACCGTACGACTATTTTCGAAATTTTAAATAATTTAGGTCAAGCCGGCATAATTGATTATGATTCTCCGGATAGATATGTTAAAGGTCAAAAAGCTAAGGGTTATACTCAAAGTCGTGCCTCAGCTAATGATTTAACCAGGATGTTTTATGATTTAGTATTATTACCTGTTGAAGAAGTTGCAGATACTTTAACCCCTCCTCCTGCTAAACCATTAGAGGCTAGAAAACTTACTCAATTTTTACAAAACTATCAAGAAGAAAGAAGTAACATAGGCCCTCTAGGAGGGGAAGAAGTAAGAGAAGGGATAATAGATATTTTAAGTAGCACAGAGGGATTGGTAAAATTAAGTTTGCTGCTGGAAAAATACCGTGAACGACATGATAGAAGATTAGGAAAAAAAACTTTAATGTATCATCTAAATGAATTGATTAAACAAAGAATGGTTAAAAAAAATGAAAAAGGATATTATGAATTTATTCCAGGATCCGTCTAAATAACTATAGTAATTCTTTAAGTTCTTCAACTGGAATATTAGCTGATTTTAAGATACTCATTATAGTTTTCCTCTTAATAGGTTTATTGTGGTAAGCAATCACTGTTCTGAGAGTTCGATCAACGTTGTACATGACATAATGGCTACCACTTTTGTGATCTATAGCAAAACCTTTCTTTTTCAAAGCTTTAATTATCTCTTTTGGTTTGATAACAGGAGGTTTTGGCATTAAGTGATAACTGGAACTGGAATATCGATGACACTAACAAGACTGGGACCATTTTCTTTTGGAATTGGCTCGTGATGTTTTTTCAAACTGGCAATATAAGCGGATATTGCGTCCTTCACCATTTCCATTGCTTCTTCAAGAGTATCGCCTTCTGTGAAACATCCAGGAAGTGCTGGCACAGAAACTACGTATCCACCTTCTTCAGCCGGTTCAAAAATTACAGTATATTTTAAAATTTTCTGAGTCAATTTCTTGGCCATACCGCAATTTTACCACTTGAAAAACTTGACTTAAAGAGGCAATTTGGTTATATTAAACTATGGGAAGTAAGTTGCAAGAAAAGTGTGGCATATTTGGAGTAGTAGGCAAAGGGTTTGAGGCCGCCCGTTTAGTTCACCCGGGCCTTTGGGCGCTTCAACATAGAGGTCAGGAATCTTCCGGAATTGCTTCATCTGATGGTAAAAGAATCTACTTACATAAAGGTATGGGTTTGGTGGCTCATGTTTTCTCGGAAGAAGACTTAAAAAAACTGAAAGGTTTTATGGCCATCGGCCACAACCGTTATTCAACTTCTGGAGACTCCATAGTTTCTCATGCTCAGCCTATTTTAGAAAAAACTAACGGCAGAAACCAGATTGCTTTGGTTCACAAC
>JACQIX010000033.1 GCA_016198275.1 Candidatus Daviesbacteria bacterium
CATATAGCTACGAAGGAAGCATCAGTGATATCACCTCGAATAAATTGAATATTCTTACCGGAAATACTGGATATAGCATCCCCTTGCTCGTCGCCACTCATTTTATCCAAACCATCCAGTACATCTTTCAAACTCTGAATATGACCTGCATAAGTCAGTAGATCAAAAACTATTATTTCATCCTCGGGGTGATTTTTTAACCAGTAATGAACAAAATTTGAGCCAATGAATCCTGCTCCGCCTGTTACTAATAATTTCATATCTGAATCTTACACTTTTCTCCCACAAAAAGAGAAGTCCTGGCTTCCTTTCCGTCTACCCCGATTATTTCACTGTCTGTCCCTATTAAACTGGATTCAATCGGATGCAATCTGCCGTTTAAAATTTTAACCCCTTTCATCAAAACACTGTTGCTTAAATCGCTTCCCACAATATCACAATTATCAGCAATAGAAGTAAACGGCCCGATTTTAGAATCTTTTATGGTTACATCATCGCCGATAATCACCGGCCCGGAAATTTCCGAATTAACTATCATGCAATCTTTCCCGATTGCTACTTTACCGGAAAATTTAGAACTAGGATCAGGATGGCTCTCTTTAATTTCTTCCAGCCGGTTTTTTAAAAGATACTTATTAGCCTCCAGCCAATCATCAAATTTACCCGGATCCATCCATACCCCTTTATACTCCAAAGCATCTACCCGAAACCCTTGATCTATTAACCAATTATACGGCGCGCTTATTTCCAGCTCGCCGCGGGCAGAAGGCTCAATCGCATTTGCCCCTTTAAAACACTTAAAAACATTGTTATCAAAAAAATAAAGGCCGGGAATACCAAAATTATTTGGCGGGTTTTCCGGTTTTTCAATATACTCAATAAATTTACCCTTATCATCAAAAAGCGGCACACCTAAACGCCTGTTGTCTTCGTGTTGAACCATGGTAACTAAAGCATTTGGTTTTTCCTTTAAAAAATAATCTACCAGGTCTTTGATTCCGTCTATAAAAATATTATCACCGTTATGCATCAAAAAAGGGGAACCATCCAAATATTCCTCACAGACCTGGAAAATATTGGCCAAACCTTTGGGTTCAGCCTGCAAAACATATGTAAACTTAACTCCCCATCTTTCTCCGTCACCTAAAAAGCTTTTTGCTTCTTCCAGTCCGCCGTGATTATAAGTTAAAGCAATATCTTTAATGCCTGCAGCTACTATAGTTTCTATCGGATAAAAAATTAATGGCTTGTTGGCAACGGGGATAAAATGTTTGTTTGTGGAAAATGTTAAAGGCCGCATTCTGGTGCCGCGGCCGCCTGTTGGAATAATTGCTTTCATGAAAATACCACTCCTGAGATTAACACCAAAACCAGGATGGCAGTTAAAAGATACTCCAGTAAGACCGGAAAAGTCAAACTTTTGTCACGCTTATGATGAAACAATGCCCAAATAAGATAAACTAATACCCCTATTATTAAAATTTTCAATATCATAAAATCGCTCCCGGATTAATTACAAACAGGCTGCCGGCTGCCAATGAAAGCAAGGCCATATGTGCTATGTGATGTGAGGAGAATCTGAAAACTCCCCGTCTCCGTAATATCCAGAAATCTGCAACAAGCAGGGTTGCAATCAAAACAATGACGGAAAAACCTCCCCATTTTGATACCAAGTACGGATCTATCAGTAACTTAGTCTCAGGCTTTATTTGCGTTACAGAAAGAGTCAAGGCTTGTTTGTTTGTCAAGTCCTGTGCAGGTACAACAATTTGTTTGCCCTGGATTTGCACAGAAGGGTCTGCTGCCAAAGCCTGGCTGGTTCCAAACATCTGTACAACCAGAGTTGTTTTTTGCCCGTTCAATACCCCCTCAACTACAGCTATCCCTATATCTTTATATTTAGGATTTAATAAATTATCACGATGGGTAGGTGAGGCCATCCAGGCTGCTACCACATCATCGGATTTATAGAAATTTTTGGCCAAATTCTCCCCGGCATACGTAAATTTATAACCTGAGCCTAAAATAAAATCCCAGGGAGACTTCCCGGAAGGAGCAAAGTGAGCCCAATAATTTTCTGAGAACATGTTTTGGGCTTTTAACTCTGCTGCTTTATCTAAAGCCGCATTTTCTGAAACCGGAGCAAGGCCCATTTTTTGTCTTTCAATATTTGAAAGTTCAATAATAGTTTTTTGATCAATGTCAGAATCAATCCCCAAAACCCCGGGTTTTGTATAGCTTATTATGGAAAAACCAACCTGCAGGAAAATAAAAAGCAGGATATATATCAATAATCCTTCCCAGGAAATTAAGTGTGCTTTTTTGTGAGTATCTTTATGGGGTAAAAACCAGTTCCAAAAGGCCATGATTTTAGTATACGGTAAAAAGTTAAAAGTTAAAAGTCAAAAGTATGGTAGTCCGCCATGACGGACTTTTTAATTTTAAATTGAAATTTTGCATTTTAAATTTTGAATTTTGAATTAATAATGCAGCTCTGTCTCCAGCCTTTTTCCATTAACCGGTATCCCTAAAGCAAATCCCAAAGCATTAGCAACAGATACTCCCACTCTCAGTCCGGTAAAAGACCCCGGCCCTTTCTCTACCTCAATACCTTGAAGAGTTTGTAGTTCGATGTTCGTAGTTTGTAGTAATTTCATTATAAGCGGCAAAAGCACTTGGGATCCGTATTCATTTTCTTCACTCAAACTCTTCACAACTTTCCCTTTATCTTTTAAAGAAACTGTAATACTTTTTTGATCTTTAGTATCAATCTGCAAAACCATGTTATCTTTGTTTCTGATTTCTGTTTTGATCCCTTTGAAGAAGTGCTCTTGCATCATCCCCTAAGTTTAGTCCAAGAGCATCACAATAAGTGCTGTAGATTGCTCGATTTAAAAGTCTCATCCTCCAATCTTCTGGCCCAAGCACACCTGTATATTCCTGTCTTTGCCGAAACAGACGAGCCAGCCTTAAAAGAAATAACAGTTGTGTTGGACTATATGCCGCTGTCCTTACAGGCTCCTGGTTTATATCTCTCGGCTCAACTTTATCTTCACCACCTGATTCAGGTTGACTCGTCTTATCTGACACAATCTCACCAATTTGATCCCAACACAATTTATATTCCATTTGTGAGTAATATTATACTCCCAACGTCAAAATATATGCAGGGTCAAATTGGTATTTGGTATTAACATACAAAATCAACCCGAAATTTTACCTTTTAAGTGGAATCTGGTAAAATTTACCCATGGCAGATGATTCAATACATTTTATCTTAACCGGTGGCACAATTGATTCCTATTATGACGGAACTCAGGATACAGTCATCCCTAATGAGCATTCTGTAATCCCGGAATTTATCAATAGTGTTAAGTTATATAACGAATCGATTTTTACCGAACTGTTCATGAAAGATAGCCGGGCAATAAACCAGAATGACCGGAAGGAAATATTAAAAACCATTGAAGAAAGCCCCGCTCAAAAAATTATCATCACCCATGGCACTTATACCTTGCCAGACACAGCCAGATACTTAAAAGCTAATTTAAAAAGGAACGACCAGGTTATTATCCTGACTGCTTCAATGATTCCAATAAAAGGGTTCTCACCATCAGACGGAACCTTCAATCTCGGATATGCTTTAGCAAAAACGCAAGACTTGAAACCGGGGATCTATGTTGCTATAAATGGCAATATATTTGACCCTGAAGAAGTTATAAAAATTATTCAGGAAGGCAGATTCTCCTCTATTTATAATCCATAAAAGCACTTTTAATAGTATCCTACCTCGGAGGTAGGAGTGAAGCGATACGTAGGGTTTGTGGATGTGAGAGTGAAGCTGATATAATTCCCATATGGAAGAAATTCAGGATAAGTTAAAAGAATTAAAAGATAGGTTTGAGAAAATTTTGGCCTCTTTGGACCGGGACAAATTACGGACCGAAATTCGGGAGCTGGAAGCTCAAACTATGAAAGAAGGCTTTTGGAATAATCCCAAAGAGTCATCCAGTCAAGGACGAGGCTCGCTACAGGCGGCAGTCATCAGTCGAAAGCTGTCAGACAAGCAAAAAACCTTAAATACACTTAATGAGCTGGAAACCAGAATTCAAAATGCTTTAGAAATTTCAGAAGAACCTACTATGCAGGAAGACCTTCAAAAAGAAACTACCGAAATCACAAAAGAATTAGA
>JACQIX010000032.1 GCA_016198275.1 Candidatus Daviesbacteria bacterium
AATTAGTTGCATGACCTCTGATGGGCTATCATCACCTTTGGTTTGGATGAGGAGATGTACATGATCTGGCTGGATATTTAATTCCACAATCTCCCAGTTATTTACTTGGGCACAAAACTTAATCATTCCTTCCAGTCTCTGTTTTAATTTACCTTCCAACCTTCTCTTTCGGTATTTAGGTATAAATGTGAAATGATTAGTAAATTCTGTAACTGTATGTGCACCCTTTTTTAATCCCACCCATACATTTTACCCTACCAGTTTTGTGCCTACCGCATTCACCCCCGCACTGAGAGTGCGGGGCTCGCTGCGGTTTTCAGTCGAAAATTTCCGTTCCTCTTTTGGAGTTTTTATTAACGCTTACGGCATTGGAACAAATAATAGCTACTTTCATCTTGATTACCCCAACAATGTCATTGTTTTTAATATTTCGGCAAACCATCTATAGATATTGTAGCCCTTAACCATTTCTCTTAAGCTACTCATTCTTTTAACTTGTTCCATTACAGGCATTTCTAAAGCAGTTTTAATGGCGTTTGCTGTTTCTACAGCGTCATATGGGTTAATAATGATCGCATCCTTTAGTTCCTTGGCAGCGCCGGTAAATTGGCTAAGGATCAATACCCCCTTTTTGTCGTCTCTGGCAGCCACAAACTCTTTGGACACCAGATTCATGCCATCATGCAAAGAGGTGACTAGACAAAATTGGGCCACTTTGTAAAATTTATAAATCTCCTCCTGAGTATGATGTTTTTTAAGCCAAATAATCGGTTTATTTTTTTTAAATAAAGAATTTACCCTGTCTACTTCACGGTCAACTTCTTTGACAAATTGTTCGTAAGCAGGAATTTTACTCTTGCTGGGAACAGCCAGCTGGATAAAGGTAAAATTTCCCTGATATTGAGGGTAATTTTTAAGGAAAATTTCAATTCCTTTAATTTTTTCCAGCAAACCTTTGGTATAATCAAGTCTGTCTACACCTACTCCTACAAATTTTGTTTTAATATTTAATCCCTGCAAAATTTTGCCATCATCTTTTGATTGGGGCCCATTGGGAAAAGGGATGCTAATTGGGAAAGGTTTAATATGGGAGGTATGGTTGTTTCTGGTGATGGAGAATTGTTCAACATCAATCAATGATTCAAGTTCTTTGCTGACTGAATCTACAAAATTATGGCAATAAGCCAAAGTGTGAAAACCCACCAAATCAGCCCCCAAAATTCCATCCAGGATTTCCTTTTTCCATGGGCAAACACTGAAAATCTCTTCATTAGGCCAGGGAGTATGCCAAAAAATGCTGACTGTAGCATCGGGCCTTGTTTGCTTGATCATTTTTGGAACGAGGGAGAGATGGAAGTCTTGAATAAATATAACGGGTTTTTCCTGATTCTTAATCTCCGAAAGTATGGCCTGGGTAAATTTATCGTTAACTTTCTTATATTCCTCCCAATCTTCTTTTTTAAACACCGGCCTAACATGAGCAATGTGACAAAGCGGCCATAACCCACCGTTAGAAAATCCCAAATAATATCCCTTTTCTTCTTGCTCGGTTAGCCAGACCCTTTTTAAGGTATATTTTGGATCATCCGGCGGAACCTTAATTTTGTCTTCGGAGTCAACCACCAATTTGTCCGCGTTACCACTCCCGTGGGCAATCCAGGTACCCCCGCAGGCATTTATCAGCGGTTCAATGGCAGTCACCATACCGCTGGCCGGTACATAATAATTAATATTGCCATTTTTGGTATGGATGAAAGGTTCTCTATTTGAAACTACGATAATGGGCCTGCTGCCTAAAATATCCTTGGAATATTCTTTTAACCTATGTGCGGTCCAGGGAGAGTCCAGTTGTTCCATTCTTAACCTGGCTTCTTCACTGGCTGCGGACCTGGCTTCAATCAAGGATTTGCCAACGCTGGTAACTTCTTTTACCAGAGGTTTGAAGAAAAATAGACTGGATACATTTTGCAAATTCTTTTGCGGATTACCTGTGCGGGCTGATCGGAGCAATTCTTGTAAATTCCTGACAGGTTTATAAATGACCCAATATATCAAAAGAAGAGAAGCTACAGAGAGCAAAGAAGACTGAATAAAAAATCTGACCAGATTGTTTTTCCAAATCTCTTCTAATCTGGTATCAATGTAGCCAGCGTTTTGGGCAATCATTAAGGCTCCCACTACGCTATTCTCATTATGAAGCGGAGTTGCCAGCAGGTATATTTTTCTGCCGCCAAGCTGGATAAAATCTTCTGCATTTTGGTCCTGGTCCATAGCATCGGCGGCAATTTGCTTAACCTGGGGTATGTTGGCAGTTAAACTGGAGGAAGTGGCGGTAGGGTTGGCCTTATTATCGTAGATGTTCATTCCGACAAGTCTTTCCTCAGCTTCAAATTTATTCACCAGGTATTGTAATTGCTGGTCTGGTTTGTTGATAAAGTTTGGTTCAATACTCTCTTTTAAACTCTCGGAGAGTAGGGTGGAACGCTGTTTAAGGTCGCTATGCAGTCTTTGCTCTTCACGGTATGCCTGATCCGCGGTAAAGACAACCACCACCAAAGTGATGATGACGATAATGGCAAAAACCGCAATAAATAATTGCCTCATGGCATTATTATATACATAAAAGGGGTTAGTTACTAAGGTTTGCTGTAATTAATTTAGATCTACTATTGAAACTCCATATTGAATTAAACATTAGCCCCAGACTAAAGAGTAATTGCAAGCTGATTAAAAGTATGTGCCAATTATAAGTTAAAAATATTTGCTCATATGATACGATTAAGACCAAACCAATAAAATTAAACAAAGTTCCAGCAGGTACTAAAACCTTCATTTCAAATAAGTGTCTTTCAATTATATGTTTGTAAAGCTTTTTACTGATAGTGGTGTCAAAAGCCTTTTGGCGTTTTTTAATCAATCCCAGATCCACAAAATAAAGAATTTCTGCCACCATAAAAAAGATTGTCACCATTAAAAACCACATTTTAGGATTACTCATTTGTCCGAAAGCTACAACTTCTATGAAGCTTGCTAAAAAGTATAAAAAATTATGAGGCAGGTCCAGCGGCCAGTCTATAAATGATAGGGCATGGATGATTGCCCCTGACCAAAATAGTAAAATAAACAGGAACCCCGAAAAAATATAGGGGAAATATTCTATTTTAAATGCTGCAAAAATCGGTACGGCAAAGCTGGCCAGAGCAGCTAAAGCTACACCTTGTACTACGCTGATTATCAAAAATTCAATATCCAAAACAAGAACATCAAGTTCGGATTTTTGTTTTAATCTTTTAATATTCATCCTAATGCTTTAGTATATATTAATTATGGGAATTTGGGAAATCATTTTAATAATTGGCGGTTTGGTTCTATTTGAGACAGTTTCTTCTGTGGATAATGCTATTATTAATGCCCAGGTCCTCTCCGGCATGGGTCAAAAAGCCAGAAAATGGTTCTTAGTTTGGGGTCTTTTGATTGCGGTTTTTGTAGTACGCGGAGTTTTACCATGGTTGATTGTTTGGGCTGTTTCTCCAAATTTAGGCCCAATCGGTTCTTTGACCGCCACTTTCAGTGGAGATCCCAATGTGACTGCGGCGATTGAATCCTCTGCCCCTATACTTCTTATTGCAGGAGGTACTTTCATGATATTTTTATTTTTTTATTGGTTGTTTTTAGAGCCTAAATATTACGGACTTTTGGGAGAAAGATTTTTTCAATCTCAGGGAATATGGTTTTATGCTGTTATTTCCGTACTTTTATCCGCCATTGTCTGGTTTGCTTTAAGCAAAAATCCGCTGATGGCATTCGGAGCGGTTTTGGGTTCAACACTTTTTTTTATCACCCATGGTTTTAAAGAAAATGCTGAAAAAGTAGAAAAACAACTGGAGAAAGCTGGGGAAATTACAGATACCAGCAAGGTTTTTTATTTGATGGTGATTGATGCCACCTTTTCTTTGGACGGAGTTTTAGGGGCTTTTGCTTTTACCCTCTCGGTACCATTGATTTTACTGGGTAATGGATTAGGTGCTTTGGTGGTCAGACAATTTACTGTCTCTAATATTGAGAGAATTAAAAAGTATGTTTTTTTGAAAAACGGGGCAATGTATTCAATCCTGGTTTTAGGAGTAATTATGCTTTTGGAAAGTTTTGGTTTCTCCATCCCCAGCTGGCTTTCACCGGTAGTTACGGCAGTCATTATTGGTTATTTCTTTATAAAATCCAAAGGAGTTTCACCAAAAGATAGTATCAGTGGATTTTAAATTAAAGAGTGCATTGGCAGTCGGGCTGTTGGGAAATATTTGCAAGGCTCTGGTGGCAAATTGTCCGGCTGAATCCGCATTGTCGGTCAGGAGCAAAAATAACGCCAGTCTGAGAAAAGAAACATGATTTAGGTAGTTGAAAGAGTTTGGAGTTAATTTAGACAGATCAATTTGAGGAAGATTGTTAAAGACCTCGCTTTTTACCAAAATTATCATAAAGTCATCAAGGTATGCTACTTTCCAGTCTTTATCTTTGGCCACATTCTGTAGAAAATTTCTTCCCCAGGGGGTTTGGTCTGTATGAGAAAAAATAATGGTTTTAAAACCAAATTGTTTTTCAAAATCCTTAAAACGGGAATAATCAGACTGAGCAGGAATATAAGTATTTTGAAAAAATTCTTTAGGGTAGCTTTCCGGTCTGCCGTCTACAAATACCTGGTATTTAGGATAGCCGCGGTAAATAATATAACTGCCGATGTCAAAATTATTAAAAATAGGACCTGGTAAATTATGGACAAGGACAAAATCCAAAGCTTCTTTGCCCCTTTCTTTAAATTGAAGGTTAACTTGACTATTTTCATCCCTAGACCGGTAATAATCTCCATTTAAGTAAATAAAACTCTCCCAAATTAGAAAAAAACCGGCTAACAGAGAAAGTATGGCAATACCTTTATTAAATTTAACAGGCCCAAAATTTTTTAAAAGGGCGGGCAATGACAAAAATACCAAATAAGGAAAACTTCTGACATTGGCTAGAGCCAAACCTAAACCAAACAGGGAAACTAGTGTGTTTCTTAAATCAAACACTTTTCTTTTCAAACTAATAATGAGTGAAAAAGCGATAATAACCAGGCTAATTTTTACAAACATAAAATTAGGGTTTCTAAACTGGATACTTTCCAGGAGAAACATAGTCTGATTCTCAACAATGGTATAGCCGTAATTTTTAGTAAGGTTTAGAGGATATAAAACTCCTTTAATCCCGTTTGGATTTAATAAACTTAAAAAGACTGATAGTAAGAATATTAGGGATAGTAATTTTAGTCTTCCACCTCTTCGAGTCTGAACGGTTCGACTGAGCTCGCCGTCGAACTCCTGAGGGCTCATTTTCTCAGAGTCGAAGACCTTGGGGTGGAAACGTAAATATTGATAAGCTACAAAGATTAAAAAAATAGCCTGTAGGGTTAGTCCAACAAAGAAGTAGATATGCATATTGATCCAAAGCAGCGTAACCAACGGCAGCAAAAATATCAGTTTTGTCCCCTTTTTAAGATATTGCTCCAAAATATAGTAAGTGCCCGAAGTAAATAAAAAACTGAAAATTTCCGGCCGGAGGTCTGTTCTTTCCCGTAAAACATGAAAAAATATAAACCCTATTGGTAAAAACAGGGCAGTATTGGTTTTGGGAATAATTTTTATGGTCAACCAGATCGAAAACAGAATGATGACAACTTTTAAATACAAAAAAAGGCTTAAATTTCCAGTCTGACTGAAAAAATATGCTAGTACTTCAAACAGCCAGTGGGTATTTATGAACGGGAAATCAGGGTTAGTATAGGAGAAAAGATTGGTTTTGGGGATTTGACTGTTTTTGACAATTATTTCTCCTAGTTTAATATGCCTGCCCAAATCCTGGTCAAAAGAGTGGTCAGTTTTGAGAAGAAAAGATAATGCAAAAAAGAGCAACAGTATTTTTACCATGGAAAAATTGTAACATGAATCATGGTGAGTTAGTCGAACCATGCGCAAGATCTTGCGCGTAAATTGCGCAAGAATGTGATATAATACTTTTATGTTTACTCCCAAATACGTAATTAATTCTAAAATTTTAGGAAATATTTCGGAAATTGTGGAAATAAAAGCTGCGGTTGAGCGCTCCCGCGTGCTGCCTTTGAACGAGGCTCAGCTTCGGCGCCAGGCCATTTTGCGGATGGCCCATACCTCTACCTCAATTGAGGGCAATAAATTGGCCCAATTTGAAGTAGGTAAAGTTATTGAGGGAGAAACAGTACGCGCTCCTCAAAAGGATATTTTGGAAGTTGAAAACTACTATCATGCTTTAAAGCTTTTGGAAAAGTTATCAAAAAATAAGCAGGCGGTTACTCTTCCGGAGGTATTAAAGCTTCATCAAGCGGTGATTACCGGTTTGGTGGAATTGGGAAAAGCAGGTCAGTTTAGACCATCCGATGTCTATGTTTTGGATGATTTGGGGGATGGACGGGAATTACTAAGGTTTAAAGCTCCTCCTGCAAGGACTGTGTCTGGATTAATTGAGGATTTGTTAGACTGGCTCAAACAATCCAGGAAAGAGGGTGTGCACCCGGTTATCCGGGCTGGTATTTTGCACCTGGAGTTTGTCTCTATCCATCCTTTTACAGACGGTAATGGCAGAGTAGCCAGGTTGCTTACTCAGCTACAGCTTTACCGTGACAGTTGGGATTTTAGGAAAATCCTGGTTTTGGATAATTACTACAATGTTGACAGGTTGTCTTATTATAATGCTGAAGCGGCAGTGCAGGGAAAACATTATCAAAAAGACATTGATCTTACTCCCTGGCTGGAATATTTTACAAGGGGTTTTTTAATTGAAGCTAGGAAAGCCATGGAACAAATTCAGTCAATCGGATTTGGCAGGGTCAGTAAAAAGTCTGAACAAATCTTTCTTGACCGTGATGAGATCAAAATTATGGATTTTCTCACTACCACCGGCAGGATTAATTCAGAGGATGTTACGGATATATTGGGTGTTGCCAAAAGAACAGCTCAGCTGAAGCTAAAAAAATTAATTGAAAACGGATTAATTGAGCGTCAAGGTCTCACTACGGCAATTTATTACACCCTGAAATCCTAATTTCCCCAAAGAGGATGCGCAAGATCTTGCGCGTAATTTGCGCTTTTTTTACCATTTGCTTTTTTTATTTTAATATGAGATACTCTATAATAGTGGTTAAAGTGTATTTAGTGAGTTTATCCTAGTTCACCTCCCACAAAAAAGAAGAATGGAGGTGATTTTTTTTGAATAACAAGAAATTGTTTGTAGGCTCTTTACCTTGGGGTGTAGATGATGCTGCTTTGTCTCAGCTTTTTGCTCAGGCAGGCACAGTTGTTTCTGCCCAAGTTGTCAAAGACCGTGAAACCGGCAGATCCAGAGGTTTTGGATTTGTAGAGATGTCTTCTGATGAGGAAGCTCAAAATGCAGTCAAAAACCTTAACGGCACAGAAGTTGAAGGTCGAAAGATCGTGGTCAACATTGCCCGTCCCAGGGAAGATAGATAAATTTATCACCTAACTTGGTAACGCAAATATAATTCATTTCCCAATTGCTTTACAGATAAAAGCTTTAAAATTTTAGTGGCTTTGGGAGGAAATAAATAACCTTCCGCTAAAGTCAGGGAAAGGTTTTTTTTGCTACCAAAAATTTTGGGGGAAATTGTTAAGAATATTTCATCTATCAGGTTACTCCTTAGAAAGGAACCCAGCAGGGTAGGTCCTCCTTCTACCAAAACATGTTTATAACATTTCTCTTTCAATGTTTTGACTGCTGTTTCAAATTTTTCTCCCACGGATGGATCATTTGAAACTATAAAATAAGGAAGTATTGGATCTTTACCCAATTTTTGCCTCAAATTCTTAAATTGAACTTTTTTTAAACTTGCCCGGGTCTGGCGTCCAAATTCCCTAGCTAAGTTTCCGCCGTGAATTAAACAATCTGCATAAGCTCTGAGTTCGGTTAAAACTTGATAATCTAACCTGCTGCCGATTGGCCAGTAGCCTTTTTTTTTCACTGCCACCTTTCCATCCACAGTAGAAACAAAATTAGTATAGAAAAAGGGCCTATATTTAGGAGGCTTGGGGAATTTTAAATCAGGATACAGCATGCTCCAGCCTTGGCAGGATTTTCTTTAAGGCCAGATAGTCTAAGGTGTGCTTTATTACTAGATATGAGGCTGCAATTCCCAGGGCAAATAACAATCTTTCGGCAATCACCACTGGAATAAGGCCCTGCCAGATTGATGTTTTTAAATTAAAGGCCCAAATCCAGGCTGCTCCTCCTACTGAATGGGCTGTAAAAGTAGTACCCAAACTTTTTAAAAATAGGTTATTTCTAAATCTGTATGCAATCAGTGGAATAGTCCAAAACATTAGTGGATAATATGGTACTTGCCTGCCTATCGGATGGGCTAGGAAGGCTATTATGGAAATAATTGGAACAGCTAAAATCCAGCGTCCCTGATATTTTTTATTATTGATGGTGGCGAAATAATAAACTGCAAATAAAACAGGGAAAAGCCTAATCATGGAACCGGTTGTAAGAGGTGAATGTTTAAACCAGGTGTTGATAACTTCCACAGCCAGTACCGAGCCTATGCCATAAAATGGGCCTAAAAATGCCCCGGCAATTGGAGCAAAGAAATCAAATAGAGTAAAAGAGACATTTGAGCCTGCCAGTTTGTTAAAAGGGATTTGCAGGAAGATAAATCCCAAGATTGTGAAAAGAAGAAAAAAAATTAATTTGTTTTGTAAATTTTTCATTGTGTTGTGCTTAAGATAATCTAACTTCTTTAAAATGTCAATAGTTTTTAGTAGAATACCTTTAGAGTTGGATCATATAATTAGCTGGTGTGGTGGAATGGCATACACGCTCGCCTTAAGAGCGAGTGCTCACAAGGCATAAGGGTTCGACTCCCTTCACCAGCACCAAAGAGTCTGAAATGTTGCTAATTTAGATTACTAGTGTATAATTTTGTGCTTAGAATGAGATATGAAGTACTGGAGGGCATTTTTCCATATGAGCCTCATGAAATAGATAATGTAGTTGGGCGGATTAGATTATTAAGAAGTGAGCATGTTGATAAGGCACCCATTGTCTTGCTTTCCTGGCAGATGAGAAAGATGGGTAAGGAGAGTGTTAGAAAAATTGAGAAAGGAATTTTTCCTCAAGTTACGCCGGAAGGAGTGGAGCGTTCCAACCCCATGTTTAAAAGATTTAGTGATCTGACTCTTCCGGCAGTGATACTAGTTGCAGTTGGAAGTGCAATAGAAGGTTTGGATCAGGCAATGTGGGATGGCTTTTTTTCTGTAAAAAATTATTTTGATGAGATCGGTTATGGCGTAAGTGGTACAGTATATGGTCCCTTATTTAATCAATCAGGAGGATTTACAAACGATAGGTCAAATGAGCCAGTAGATATAAATGGAATGCTGGATATTCTAAAACAAGATAAAACTTTTGCAGAAGTTTTGAGACGGGAAGTTTTGCTTCCGTTAACCTTGAGAAGGCAATTTTTCCAATCAGGTACTGAAATAAGGGATTGTTTTTTTAGGATATTAAATTCTTATCAGCCTGTGGCTGCCAGAGTTATCTTAGAGCTTACACCGTCAAAAGTGGGTTAAATTCCATTATTTAGTATATAATCAGTTTTTACGGGGACTAGTTCATCGGTAGAACGCCCGCTTTGGGAGCGGGAAGTACAGGGTTCAATTCCCTGGTCCCCGACTTACGGGGATTTTGGCCTCTTTTACGAACCTATCAAATGGCTGATTAAGTTGATAGAAAGCCATAACCTTATCTTTAATTGTAAAGTTCAAGAATATTTTTCTAATCATAAAATCTAGCTCTTTTGTGAACACATCGTCAATCAAGAGTGAATGATAATTTTTACAAGCATCAATTTTTTCCGCAAACTCATCATATTCTTGGTATAAATCATAGGCTGTTGACTTAGGGATTTGAGCTTCAAGACAAGCCTTATGAAGACTTAGACCCTTCTTTAAGAAAGGCTCCAATTTGCGGAATATTAAGTCAACTTCCTCATCAACGAATGGTTTTCTACCTAATTTGTTGGGCTTATTATTTTCTGCCATATTCTAATTATAGCTAAATATGGTTATTTTGTTATATTTTTCCAAAATTTTAGTTGAATTTGTTGATTTTGTTGATTATTGTTGCTATTTGTTGATTGGTTATTATCAGCCTGTTGCGGTTGAGAATTATCACCTTGAGTAGCTAAACTTGAAGCTAAATCCGTTAGATTATCTTTCTGAACTTGATCATCCATGCACTTGCCATTATACCACCAAAAATTTGCATAAAAAGTGGGGTTGTGTTAATATACTTACATAACACTGAGGGAAGATTCTAATTTAGGGTCTCCCTCTTTTTTTTGCTCTTTTTATACTCTAGCAGATACCTCAAGCTACCAAAATCAATATGTTCATCTCCAACAATTTTTTAATTTCTCTGGCGGTTCTTTTTGGAGAAGAAATTATAATGATCTTTTTCTTTTTAGAAATTAAATAAGTAAGTAGTGGGGCAAAATCCCCATCACCAGTTAACACAATCGCTCTTTTATATTCTTTTATTTTAAGAAGCATGTCCATGGTCAAATCTACATCACAGTTTGCTTTAGTTCTTGCTCCATATCTTTTGATTTCCTTTACTCTTAAAATATAT